>CAZAFP010000010.1:0-11292 GCA_964484835.1 uncultured Methanosarcinales archaeon | reverse complement strand
ACTAACAATTCATTATAAGTCACTGCTTTAATATAAGTATGAACGTCATACTTGAACTCTTCTTGGTAATCACCAATTAGTTTAGCTTTTAAAAAACCGTGTCCGAACTCTTCTAGTTTAACGTCTGCTAGTAAAAAACTCTCTGAGTCCATTAAAAAAATAAGTTCTTCTAAGAAATTATACAATAAAGTCTGGGCAGTATCTCCTTTTACTTTAATATCCTTATCGTGTTTCTTCTCTATTTTATTAACGTCGGTCATAACCTGGAAAGTAGCAATTGCGGCATTCTCAAAAGCCTTTTCTAACGTTTTACCATATGCTCTGAACTTAACATCAGCGGTGTGTTCTAAAAATTCGTATTTCATGAAAAATAAAGAAAGTGCTTTGTTTTTAAATATTTAATCAAATATTTCAACCCTTGGTATGTCCTTTGGTTTTTCTTCTTCTTTTTCATAATAAGATTTGTTAGGATTTTCAAACTTTTTATCTTCAGAATCATCGTCTTCAGAGTTATTATCGAATAAATCAAACATTCCTGACTCCGTACTTGTTTCATCAGTAGAAGTTTCAGAACCCACTAATTTCTGCAAGAATTCTATAGTTTTCTTAATTTCCTCTTTAGAATCTTTCTGCGTATCAATCTTGATTTCCATACTTATTTATTAATTAATTACTTTAAATAATTTTTTCTTTAATCATTAAACGCTTTACGATAATTCATATAAAGATTATTAGCCGCCTCAACTTTTTCCAGTTCTTTTATCTTAGCAATCTCGTCAACGCAGAAACTAACATTGCAAGGCTCATTCCTCCCGCCTTCAGGACTCATATAAGGACTGTCTGTTTCGGTCAGCAATTGTTTAAAAGGAGTATAACTAACAAGATCACGCACTTGTTGTAATTTATTAACAATAGGCAAAACACTAAGATAATAACCGTTATCACTTGCTCTTTCAACTAATTTCTTCTTAGCCATAAAACTATGCAGAATTGGATTCTTCAAAGAAGAAGATTCTAACATTTCAAGAACGTCCTTTTCGGCCTTTCTAGAATGTATAATAAGAGGCATCTTAGTTTTCTCGCTAAGTTCTATAAATTTTTGAAAAACCATTTTTTGTCTCTTCTTAGCTTCGTCTTGATTTTTCTCAGGTAAGTATTTGTAATCCAAACCAACTTCTCCATAAGCAACCACTTCTTTGTTTTTCCTTATTCTTTCCAATTCTTTATTTATAACCTCTTCAGAATAATCAAGAACGTCAGTAGGATAAAAACCAAGAGCTGGTTTTACAACGCCATAATTTTTACTTATCCCCAATACTTTTTCATTACTCCCCGGATTAACTCCGTTGGCAACTATTCTCTTAACCCCTTTATCTGACGCTCTCTTAATAACTTCTTTCAAGTCATTCTCATACTCTGGAAAATCCAAGTGAGCATGCACATCTGCATATATCATAGTAATTTCTTTATCTTCTCAAAAACCTCATCAATTGAACCTTCTGCAGGTATAACTTGAACATTAATACCTTTCTCTCTGAATATGTCCAAGACAGGCGTTGTCTTCTTATGATAAATGTCAAGCCTTTTCTTAACACTTTCAGGCTGATCATCCTCCCTTGTTATTATCTCGCCGCCTGCTTTTTCACATTCATCAATATCTTTCTGAGTTATTTTATCCGCGATGTAAATCTTATTAGTGGCGGTGCATATCCTCCTCTTACCGATTCTCTCAATAGCTTCTTCATCACTTATATCAAGAACCAGTACAAGATCAATCTTAGTATTTTTTATCAAATAATCTGCTTGATTAGTATTCCTAGGATAACCGTCTAGAATAACACCTCCAGGGTTTTCATCAAGCACTTTCTTAACTGCTTTATTATTTATCTCATCAGGAATCAAATCTCCTTTCTTCATAGCATCACGAATCAACTCATGATTCTCCCCTTTGTTCTTAACAACGTCTCTTAAAACATCACCCATCGAGACGTGTTTTATTCCTTTTTCATTGCTTATCAAACTTGCCTGTGTTCCTTTACCACAACCCTGGGGTCCTGTTATTACAATATTCATAGTTATTACCTCCTCATGTTATTTCTCAAAAAAATTCTTAATCAAACTTGTATATAAGAGTGTCGTTCTCAAATTATAATCCTCTGGGAAACACTTAGAATAGTTAGGCCAAGCATACCTCTCATCCAAGAAAACCACCACTCCTCTATCCGTATCGCTTCTTATACAACGACCAGCACTCTGCAACGTTTTATTAAATGCAGGGAATAAATAACCATAATCCCAACCCTTCCCGAATTTAGCATCGTAATACTTTATAACTGCTTTAGTCTCCAAATCAGGAACCTGAAGAGGAAGACCGACTACCACGACTGCTTTTAACAAATCCCCTGGCAAATCAATACCCTCTGCAAAGCTGCCACTGCTAACACCTAATAATACTGCTCCGTCTTCTTTGTATTGTCTGAACTTATCAAGAATTTCCTCCCTTTCAGTTTTATTCAAACCCTGGGTTTCTTTCAACACAGTTTTTTCCAAACCACGCATCTGCAACTGGACGTTATCTCTTAATTTATAACTAGGGAAGAATATGGCTGAATTTCCGGGGACTTGATTTGCTATATTAGTCACTATCTTAGCAATCTCTTTATACTGCGCTTCATTCCTATGAGTATACTTCGTACTAGTCTTGGGTATTACAATATTAAGACGATTCTCATCAGGGAAAGGACTTTTAAGAGTTAACTCCTCGGCCCTATCTAATCCGAGAACTTCTTTATACATACTCGTAGGCGTCAAGGTACCACTCATAACAACACTACTCGCAGCCCTTTCAAAAACCTCGCTGGTAATGACACCCGGATGAAGACATTTATAACCCACGTTTTTTATCTCACTCCTCAAACCTTGCTTTTTTGAAAATATCCTGGCAAAACCCTCTTCTTCTTTCTGCCAAGCATCTAAAAAATTAGCCACGCTTCCTAAATAACTCGTCTTCTGCTCTTCTCTAATTTCTTCAGCATTCTCTTCTAATAATTCTATTAAATCATCATAAGGATACAATATACTAACGCGGTCTCTGAATTCCTCCATGCGCATATAAGATTCTTTTTCAATATTAGCACTGTAATAATCCAGTATTTCATTAATCTCTCTCAAAACACTAGCTAGCTTGTCCTGATTCAGCTCTTCCGCTTCAGATATGGCTCTGTTTAAAGTTATATTAGACATATTATGACTGCTCAAGTCTTTAATCCTGCTAGGAAGATTATGCGCTTCATCAACTATCAAAACAAGATCTTCCAATTCTTTACCAATCTTAGCTAAAAAAGTATCTCTTATTTTTGGATTAAACAAATAATAATAATCAGTTACGATAACATGAGCTTCTTTACCCACGATTAAACCAGTCTCATAAGGACAAACTTGGTACTTCTCAGAAATTTTAAGAGCGTCTTCTGTCTGAACAGGACTTGTTTTTTTAAACTCGTTAACCGCATCCTTTGTATTTTTAGAATATTCATCTCCTTTTTTAAGATTGTTATAAAACTTACACTTTCCTTCATTCCTGAGAGTTTTACAATAATCTATAAATTCACTAGCGCCTAGGTTAGTAACGCCTGGTTGTAAACAAAGATGTTTCTTTCCAATAACATCGATTCCAACTACCTTTACGTTATGCTTATTCCTAATATCTCTTATTGTATCCAAAGCCAACTTATGCTGAGTATGCATGCTGGTTAAGAACACAACAGTTTTACCAGTGTCTAACGTATTGCTTAACATCGCAGCTAAACTAGCGCTTGTCTTACCAAGACCTGTAGGGGCGTGAGCTATTAATTGACTATTATTGTTAACTGCTTTGTTTATCTCACTGATTAGAACATCTTGTATAGGTCTTGGCTTGTCATAAGGAAATAGCGAAACGGGCATGTAATAACGAATCAAGATTTTATTTAAATAATTTATCTAGTTATTTCTGTTTATTTTTCCGGATGCTTTCTATATACTTTTTTAATTTATCTGAGAAATAATCAAGACCTCTCTTTTGTTTTTTAAGCTGCTTCTCAATCTCTTTACTATACTCCCTAGTAACTAGATTAAGGTCGGAAAATTTATTACCGTAACTGCCGAAGTAAACGTAATGTTCTATATCTAACTCTTTCTCAGAAGGCTCTTCATCGTAATAACCTAGTGCTATAACTGCCTGTGGATCTACATGTGGTGGCATCTTCAGCAACATACTTATTTTTTCATCATCAAAACTACCTACCCAACAACTACCTAATCCTTGCTCGGTAGCTGTCAAAAGAGCATTCTGAGTAGCCGCGGCCGCGTTTTGTATGGAATACATATTTTTTCCTTTGTCTCCGTAAAAAGACTCTGATCTTTCTTTATCGGCACATACTACTATGACAACTGGCGCTGTCTCTATCCAGTATTGTTCTGTGCAGGCTTGGGCTATATTTCTTATAACTTCGTAATCAGTAACTAATATGAAACGATAATCTTTAATATCCCCGCTGCTAGGTGCTTTACCTGCGTTTTCTAAGATTAAAGCTATCTTCTCAAACTCTATAGATTTAGTATTAAAATGTCTTATACTTCTTCTCTGGTCTATGGCTTTTGTAACATCCATTGTTTAAACAACTCCTTTTTTTTCTTTATATATTTTTCTTGAGTTTAGCACCGCAAATATGACAGTAATTACTTATTTCGTAATGTTTAACCCCACATTTTTCACATCTTATTATATTTTTTTCATCCTTTTCTTCTTTTTTAACATAATTAAAAGCTAATTTAGCTACGCCTGTGGCTATTAATAAAATACCTCCGTAGTAAAAAAAATTCATTCCTGGAGTCTCGACATTATTCAAAACCCAATTACTGGCGAAGGTCACTATTATTCCTATTATTATGTAAACAATTCCATTCATTTCATAATCTCCTTACCAAACATGTACGGCCTCAAAACCTCTGGAACCGTAACGCTACCGTCTTCATTCTGATAATTCTCGAGAATAGCCACCATTATCCTACTAGTTGCTATTACTGTATTATTCAGGGTGTGCACGTATGGAAACTCATTAGTTTTCTTTTTATGATACTTTATATTAGCTCTCCTAGCGTGGTAATCAGTAAAGTTACTATTACTGCCTACTTCCCTATACTCTTCCCCTCTGGGCATCCAAGCCTCGATATCATATTTTTTAGCGGCTAAATCCCCGAGGTCTCCAGTGCATATATTAACAACCCTGTAAGGCAATTCTAATTTTTGCATTACTTCCTCAGCGTTTTTCTGAAGTTCTTCGTGTATTTCCCAACTATCCTCTGGCTTAGATAAAACAGCCATCTCAACCTTGTTAAACTGATGAGTCCTAAACAAGCCTTTCGTGTCAATACCATGGCTTCCAACTTCCTTTCTAAAGCACATAGAATAGCTAGTTAACTTAATAGGCAGTTCTTCCTCCTCTATTTTTTCACCAATGAACTGGCCAAGCAAAGGATGTTCGGAAGTTGCAATTAGATACTTGTCTTCCCCATCTATTTTATACATTACGTCTTCAAAATCTTCCATGGAAACTCCTGTCTGGTAAGCATCTTTATTCATCATATAAGGAACTTCTGTATATTCAAAACCCTTATTTATCATATGATCTATTGCAAATCTTATTAAAGCCTGATTCAGCAAGGCCAAGTCTCCTTTAAGAATATAAAAACCACTACCTGAAAGCTTAGTGCTTCTTTCAAAATCTGCCACTCCTAGGTTTTCTGCGATTTCTTGGTGGGGTTTTAACTCAAAATTTTTTTTCTTCTTCTCACCATGATTTTTTATTTCCACATTTTCAGAATCGTCCTTACCATAAGGCACGGAATCTACAGTTATATTGGGTAAATTATAAAGACCTTCTGTAATTTTTTGCTCTAATTCTTTCCTCTCTCCTTCAGACTTTTTAATCTCGTTAGGTATCTTCTTAACTTCCTCTAAAATTTTAGCAGCGTCTTTACCTTCTTTTTTGTATTGGCTGACTTGTTTACTTAATTTATTTCTCTTACTCCTAAGCTGATCTTCTTCATATTTCAGCTTTCTCCATTTCTCATCCAAACTCTTAACTTCATCAACGAGTTTAATTCTTTCTGTATCTTTTCTTTTCTCCAAATCTTTTTTTATTACCTCGGGATTTTCCCTTACTAAATTTATATCTTGCATACTATTTTTAAATCAAATACCAGATATAAATATCTTTTGAAAAATATCTTTTAGTAATATCCTCGATTTTTTTAGAAAAAGATTTATATATGTAAGCCGCAAATATCATTATTGATAAAAATGAATAAAAAATTAATCTTCATAACAATAGCGGTTTTATTTTTAATTCCGTTCGCACTCGCCCAGAATAATCCTGGCCACGACTCTTTATATATACTTAGGGGTGGAGATACTATAAGTGGTATTTATAACTTCACAGGACAATTATTACTGCCAACTCCTACTCAAGGAAGCCAAGCAGCTACAAAGAGCTACGTAGACGCTCAAGTAGAGGAAAGTGGTGACGGATCCGTAACAGAAGTTGATACAGGAGCGGGTTTAACAGGGGGGCCTATAACAACTTCAGGAACTATTAATGTAGATCAATCTTGGTTTGATAACCTATACTTGCAATTAAGCGGGGGGACCATGGATGGAAGTATTGACATGGACGGCAACACAGTAACAGGTCTTCCTACTCCTATAAGTGGATCAGATGCTGCTACGAAAGACTTTGTAGAAAGTCAAGTAGGGGAGAGTGGAGACATGTCTTCTTTTACCATAGCAGGGGATAGTGGCAGTAGCACAGTAGGTGATAGTGATATAGTGACAATTTCAGGAGGGAATAGTGTAACAACGAGTGAGAGTGGAAGAACTGTCACGATAAATGTAGATGATGACTTCGTTCCTTACACGGGTGCCAGTCAAGATTTGGATATGAATCAGCAAAACATTCAAAATTTTGAAGTGATAGAAGGACATAACTCGGACTATGGCATTTACAATAATGGTACTGAAACAATAATAGGGTATATAGGGGATTTAACTTAAAAAGTTATATAAAT
Organism: uncultured Methanosarcinales archaeon; assembly: GCA_964484835.1. Lineage (GTDB taxonomy): Archaea > Nanobdellota > Nanobdellia > Woesearchaeales > 21-14-0-10-32-9 > SKIS01. Next base: position 4,185 of record CAZAFP010000010.1, on the reverse strand, counting down.
TACGTGTAGTTATCTACGTCAATAACAAATATTTAAAGGGTGGTTGAATTATGAGTTTTAAAATAAGTAAGGAATTATTACAGGCAGTATTAAATTATCTAGCCCAACAACCTTATAGTGAAGTTGCTCCTTTGATTAGTGAGTTACAAAGGTTGGAAAAATTGGAAAAGGAAAAAAAATAATGCTTTTTTTCTTGAAGAGAGAGTTTTATGGATGAAGAAAAAACTATTAGAGAGCATATGTTGGAGCTTAAAAAATTATTCATAAGGCTCGTTATACCTCTTATTCTGTTATTTGCTTTATTTTTTTGGGCATCTTCATATTTAATGGATTGGCTAATAAATTACATGGGTTTAAACCCTAACCAATTAGTGGCCTTAAATCCTTTTGAAAATTTATATGCAAGAGCTACTATTGCCACGTCTTTAAGTATATTTTTCGGTATACCTATTATATTTACAGGGATATACAGTTATGTGAGACCTGTTATTACTGAACATCACAGGGGATTATTAGTCGTTATAGCTATAAGTTCCTTACTGTTAGGAATTATAGGTGCCTTAGTAGGTGTATTGGTTTTTTCCAAATTTGTACTTTTAATGCTTTCAACATCTTACTTGTTAGTTGAGCCTATGTGGGGTATAACTAGTGTTTTAAGATATATGATTATGATGGCTTTAACCCTTGCATTTATATTGCAGATATCTTTAGTAATACCTCTGCTTGTAAGATATGAACTTTTAACGATAAGAGATGTTACTGAACATAGAGTTGGTGTTTTCATTGTAGTTATGATACTAAGTGCTTTACTAAGCCCTCCTGACCCTTTCAGCATGTTCCTTATGATAATTCCTATTTATGGAAGTTATGAACTTGGTGTCTTGATAGCTAAATTAACACGGAAGAAGGGAAAAAATATATAAAAGGGAATATTTACATTATGTCATAAATATAATAATTTTAATAGGAGGAATGAAAAAATGATAGGTTTATGGGAAATAATAGGGATGCTTGTGTTGATAGCTATAATTTACTTTGTAGGTAGGAAAGCTCCTGGCTTAGCTAGGAATACTGGTGAAAGCATAAGAGAATTTAAGCAAGGTATTGAAGATATTCCTGGTGAAGTAAAAAAAGGTATGGAAGGGCCTGAGAAAAAGCCTGCTAAGAAATCAACAAAAAAGAAGCCTGTGAAGAAATCAACATCTGCTAAGAAAAAAAGTAGTAAGAAATCCACAGCTAAAAAGTCCACTGCTAAGAAAGCAACCAAGAAAAAGAAATAAATAAAGGATGGATAGAAAAAACTCTCTCTTATTAGCCGTCTTAGTGACGGCATTTGTTTATGGTGTATACTATTTGATAGTATCAGGAGTCTTCGTTACAGGTATGGTTACCAGTACTTTCGAGGTTGAAGAATCTTTCGACGTTAACGAATCTTTTAACGAAACATCCTCGTTAGATTTTGAAAGAGAGAGAGTTTCATCTTTAAGACTTACAGGTTTTGCTTATGGGAACGGGACTCTAGAGGTTGATGTTATTACAAGTGATGGTCCTTTAAGAGTAGTTTCTTCTCAATTAGATAATGAAACTGTGGAGTTTTATGAAGAATGTGAAGAAACTTGTTCTTTAGAAGAAGTTAATGTTACAGAATTAAGTATCGTTTTGGAAGGCAACCTGACTTTTGACTTGGAAAGTCTGAGTTATTATGTTTTGGAATTTGAAGATGAACAAGAAGTTGAAAGTGACGTTAACGAATCTTTTAACGAAACTGATTCTTCTTTAGAGTTAGTCCAAGATTTAGAGAATAAAACTGTGAACTTGGAACAAAACATATCTTATAACCTTTCAGATTACTTCGAAGGAGAAGATATTGATTTTGATGCTAGAAGTAGTCAAGGTTACAGTTATGAAATTATCAATAATGAGTTAATAATAACAGGAGAAGATTTAGGTGTTTGGAGAAATAAAGTCTATGCTTCTAAAGACGGTAGTGTTTTAGAAAGTAATGATTTTTTCATAACAGTATTAGTAGGATTAGATAATGAGACTGCTGTTAATGAAACTCATTCTGGAAACGAAACGATTAATGACACAGTTCCTATCAACGAATCCGATCCTGTTAACGAAACAGAAGAAGAACCTTCTGAAGAATCAGATGATGTTGAAGAGGAAGAAACCGATTCTGAAGTAGATGAAACTGAAGAATCAGAAGAAGAGGCTGTTGATGAATCAGAGGAAGAATCTGTTGATGAATCAGAGGAAGTTGAAGAAGAACCTTCTGAAGACGAACAAGATGCTGAATTACAACAAGTTGATACTTCTGCATATTCCACAAGAACTGTAACTATGGAAAGAAATGCCATGCAAGGCGTGCTGAGTCAAGGGAGTACAGCCACTTTAATAGAAGGCTATTATAAAGAAAACACTCCTGGTGAAGGGGATATAATAGCATTAGATCACGTTACAGGTACTAGGATAAAGATAGTCAGAGGCGTGCCTGGTGATTCCTTCGAAGCCAGGGATAACAGAATCTATGTGAATGAGCAAGTTTTAACTAACGAAGATGGTGAGGAGCACGTCATATCTAACAGGGCTCAGGGCTTATTAAGATTATACGAGAGAGATTATAATGGGGTTATACCTGATAATGCTTATTTAATTAAAGGAAACCTGGCTAATGAAGACACGGGGAGTGCCAGATTTGGCTTAGTGCATGTTAATGATTTTGAAGGAAGAATTACAAATTAATCTTTTTTTTTATAATAAATAATTACTATATTGAAATAAATACTTTCTTAAGAGACGAGAATAAAGGAAAAATTTATATAGTAAATATACGTTTCTGTATACTAACAAAAAAAGTGCTGGTGATAAATCTGAGAGCTCTAAACACAAAACAACCAATTTTTTCTAGAACCCTAAACAACAGGTTCAACAATTTCAGGCTTAAAACACACGGTAAAACACACAGCGTTCAAAAAACATGCAGAAATAACTACATAGCGGGATAAAAAGCCTGATTTATCTTCTTTTTTTCAATTCTTATACAACTTCTTACTTTCCAAATCCAAAACATAATCAAATAAAGACTTATCACCAACACTACTGACAACTGCAAAACCTCGATTTAATAAAAAAATAACATCTTCTTCAGAACTAGAAACACCCACTAGGTAAGGCTTTAACGAAACAACATCCTTAACACTTAAAGATGGGAAATGCTCCTGGCTACTAAAATTCTCAACCAAACAAACAAAACGACCTTTAGACCTATGATAATCCAATAAGGAATGCATAAAAAACTCTGAATCTCCTTTCAAAAATAAAGAACGAGCCCTCTTAACACGCGTCAAATCAGACAAATTATAACCACTAACATCATTAATACTCAAATCCTCCACTAAAAAACCAAAACCACTGATAAAAGAAACACGATAATTATCAAAAAAAGAATAATACTTGGAATTAACCACGTCTTTCAACAAATAATAAAAATCCTCATTAGACACTTTCTTCAAAGAACCATTATTCAAAGAAAAAACACCATCCTTCTTAAAAAACAACCTCTTATCTTTCTTAAAAAACTTCTTAATACCTAACAAGACATCAGGAACCGTATAAAACAAAGTCTTAACACCTTTCAACTCAGCAATAGAAGCCTGAACCTTATCGCCAGTTACCAAAAAAGCCTTTTCTTCCAAAGCTAAATCCCTAATAATAGAATCAATCTCGCCACTCTTAGCATACTTAATCTCGAACTCGTTAGGACGCTTACCCGAAAACCTTACTTTATACAAATCTTTCAACTTCTTCAATTCAGCCAATCCTTTAAAACCCTGATCCCTGCCCTTATTAGCCTGATTTTCCAATTCAGACAAAACAGCCTCGTGAACAACAACTTCCCCTATCTTAGGCCTGTGAAAAGACAAAACGCCCTGGATCACCGCGCTAGTATCCAAAACAACCTTTTCATACTTCTTCCTGAAAAACATACTTAATTATGTAAAAAGACAAACTTAAAAAACTATCGAAGGAAACCTTTATAAAAAAAATAAAATACACTTTGTGATATGCCCAGGTCGCATAGCCTGGTATTGCGCGGGATTGCTAATCCCGTTCCTCTGGAGTCGTGGGTTCAAATCCCACCCTGGGCGTCCCTTTTTTTTCTTAATAGTAATCTTTTTATAG
>CAZAFP010000009.1:0-11350 GCA_964484835.1 uncultured Methanosarcinales archaeon | reverse complement strand
CTTTAGAATTAAGAATTGATGATAAAGGAGATCATAACTTAGCCTGGTTTGATAATTATAATAATCTTACGGATGTAGATAAAAATTGTAACGAGATAAACATTACACAATCCGGACAGGATAATATGTGCAAATTTGAACAAGATGATGATTTGATAATAAGAACTTATCATTTAACAACATTCGTTCTTTATCAAGAAGAATCTGAACAAAACACTGGGGATGATAGTTCTTCATCTGGTTCTTCTTCAGACTCGCCTTCAAGTTCAAGTCCCCCGCCACCTAGTCCTTCTGTACCTGTTGTTGACACTCCTGAGAAAACCTTAATTTCAAGTGAAGATTTAGAAAGAGGGTTCTCGATTGAAATAGCTTCTAATGACATCATTAGTTTTAACTTGGATAATATAAGTTATGAAATTACAATTATTAATATTTCTCAAACCAAAACGTCTTTACTATTAAATTCGTCATCAATCCAAAAATCTTTTTATCTTCATAATTATTCAGAATTATCATTGACAGATAATACAAATATGTCTTTTTTGCTTAATGACTTAAATGAAGATTCAGTAAATTTAACAATTACTAAAATTAAGAAGGTTGATATTGAACAAGAAGAAACAACTTTAAGAGAAAGCGATTTAGAAGCAAGTTTTAGAAGTTATAATAACGAATTAGGTTTAGATTATCAACAAAGTATTCCTTGGTTTTTATGGGTTCTTCTGCTTTTCCTGATAATTTTCTTGATTTTGATTGTTAAAAAGCCCAAGGATGCTTATGGTTTGAAAAGGCTTGATTAATTTTTTTTGATTGTTTTGTCTTTTTAAAACAAAATCTTTAAATATCAATAGGCACTTTTTAATATTATAACATTCGAGGGGTAATTATTATGGCTGAAGAAGAAAAAAAATATTCAAAGCAACTAATAGGGAAAACAGTAGTTTCTAAAACTGGTAAAACATTTGGAGACGTAGGAGATTTAGTATTCGAGACTAACTCTGGCGAGTTAATACATATAATACTAGGAAATCCAACTTCTTACTCTAAAAAGTTAGAATTAGAAAAGTCCAAAACAGGAGATTTGTTAATTCCTTTCAGTGCAGTTATTGCAATGGGAGATTTCTTAGTAGTGGCTGAAGAAGACATAATCTAAAAATAAAAACTCTTTTTTTTTACTTTTTTTTTAAGGTCTGGATACAATATTTCCTTGACCTGCCCAGTTTGTTATTCCGCCTTCTAAGCCGTAGACTTCGTTAAATCCTAGTTCTTTCATAATTTCCAGAGATTCCTCCGTTCTGCTTCCCGTCCTGCAATAAATAAGATAAGTTTCTCTTTTGTCTAAACCGTCTAAGTCTTCTTTAAAAGAAGAACTGTAGAAATCAATATTATCAGCGCCTCTTATAATTCCTTGCTGGTACTCTTCCAAAGTCCTTATATCCATGAGCTTAACATCTTCTTCTAATAAATTTTTGAATTCATTAACACTTACGTGTTCATGCACGGGTTCTGAATATAGAAAAGCACCTGTTACTGTATTGAAATAAAAGGCTGAAGCTATTAAAAGACCTAATAAGAATGTGTATATGAAGTATTTCATAGATAAAAAGAAAATAACATTTTATTAAATATTTAACTAAAAGCGCACGCTTATTACGTCACGGTCTATTTTTTCTTTAATAAAATCAAGCTTGTGCTTTAAATCCTCGTCGTTACTCGCTCTCCAGATTTGTTGTAATAAATCAAGTATTTGTCTTATGAACCGGACAATATCTCCTTCTGGCATAGTCGTTAAATCCAGTAATTCTGAAAATTCGCAGCCTTTATACCAACTTATTAAGAAAGATTCTAATACAAACAAAGGTTTATTCCTGAAATAGCCTTTGGTTGTTTGGTTAAGTTTGTTCATAACATTATCAGATATATGTCTTTGGTTTATTTTAAACTTAACATTCTTTTTATCTTCGTAAACAATACCTCCTACTAATAATAATATCTCTTCAGGAGTATATTCTCTCTTACTACAAAATATCTCGCTCACAAGCAACTCTTCAGTATATATTTTCATACCGAACAATCCTTTGTCAGTCAATTCCTCTCCATCATGGGTTTCTATAATATAATTTTCTTTCTTCAGTTTTTTCTTTTTATTGCTGAAGCTATTCAGTATCCTCGTAGCACTCTTTCTGCCTGTTTGTTGGTAAGCATAAAAATTACTCATGAGGATGGTTTTTTGTTCTTCAGGAGTATGCCTATGTATCAAATTAAGAATTGTATTGTAAGACAGTTTAAACTGGCTAACTAACGCGTCCTTATCCTCGCTAGTCATATGCTCTACCTTGTCAATGTCAGTCATGTTCTTTTCTAAAACAGATATGACATATCCTTTATCGTCCAATCCTCTACGTCCTGCCCTTCCTGCTAGTTGGAAAAATTCTTTGCTTTGAAGATATCTGAAGTTAATACCGTCGTATTTTTCTAAAGAATCGAAACAAACAGTCTTAGCAGGCATATTAATACCTACTGCGAATGTCTCCGTAGCGAACATACATTTAACCAGTCCTTGTCCGAATAAATTCTCCACAATTTCTTTAAGTGCTGGTAATAAACCTGCGTGGTGAAAAGCCACTCCTTTTGATAAACAACTTCTAAGAGTCCTAGTGGTTTCTAATTCCAGAACTGATTGATCAGCGTCTTTCAATGAGTCACGAACGACTTGTTTAACTTTGACCATCTCGTCTTTATTCAAAAAATCATTCTTGCCGCTGAGACTGCTTGCTTTTCTCATAGTCTGATCTCTTGAAAAACAAAAGTATATGCAAGGAAGTTTATTTTGATTCTTCAAATCCTTGACGAGGCCTAAGTGTGCGTTATTCTTCAGGCTTTGAAGATTCTTTATCAATCTCCTTTTGTCTTTCTTAGGCGTATTCTTCATGCTTCTTTTATCTTGCTTTTTTAACTTTTTTAGTTCGTCGAGGGATTTAAAGCCGTATTCTATGTCGTAAAAGTGATTTTCTAGTGGGACTGCTCTTTTCTTTTCGAGAACAACATCTACTTCGTGGTGTTTTATGTGGCTGATCCAATTCGCTAACTGCTTAGCATTAGGTATGGTAGCGCTCAGACAAAGAAAACGTATGTGGTCATCGCTGAAGATGAGACTTTCTTCCCAGACAGTACCCCTCTCTATATCGCCTAGGTAGTGTATCTCGTCAAATATTGTGTAAGCAACGTCTTTAATAGCCGGGTCCTTTGCGAGTAGCATATTTCTATAAATCTCAGTCGTCATAATCCTTAGAGGAGCTTCTGGGTTTATGGTGACGTCTCCTGTCAGTATACCTACTTTTTCTTCTCCGTATTGTTTTTTGAAATCAGAGTATTTTTGATTAGAAAGGGCTTTTATGGGTGCTGTATATACTATTTGTTTGTCTTTGTTAAGATACTTATCAATAACATAATCTGCGATTAAGGTCTTACCTGTACCTGTTGCTGCGCTAACAACCACGCTATGATTGTTTTCTATACTTTTTATTGCTTCTTTTTGAAACCTATCGAGTTCCAATCCTCTAAATTCTTTCATTATATTAATTGGGTGTGTGTCTTTTCTTTATAAATTCTCGGAAACAATAATTAATTTCAATATAGAAAATAATTGTGTCTTTTTAATTATTTACAAATAAAAAATGATTTAGAAATCTTCAAGTCTATTTTTGAATAAAAACAAATATAAAAGAATCTGTATTAACAGAGTTTTATGGAGTCTAATATCTGGACGGAGAAATACAGACCACAATCATTCTCAGAAGTGAAAGGGCAAGATGAGATAGTAAATAGAGTCAAAGCATTCGTAGACAAGAAGAACTTGCCGCACTTATTATTCTCAGGACCCCCTGGTGTGGGAAAAACAACACTTTCTTTAGTAATAGTAAAAGAATTATACGGAGAAAAATGGCATGAAAATTTCTTAGAGCTTAACGCGAGTGATGAAAGAGGAATAGATGTAGTAAGACAAAAAGTGAAAGACTTCGCAAGGACCAAAAGCCTGGGAAACGCACCATTCAAAATAATCTACTTAGACGAAAGCGACGCTTTAACTAAAGAAGCACAGCAAGCACTAAGGAGGACGATGGAGAACTACACACAAACATGTAGGTTCATACTAAGCTGTAATTATAGCAGTAAAATAATAGATCCTATACAGAGCCGATGTACACTATTCAGATTCAAACCATTAAGTGAAGAAAAGATATATGGCATAGTAGATGATATTGTAAAAAAGGAAGGTTTGAAAATAACTGACGCGGCTAAAAAAGCATTATATCAAGTAAGCAATGGCGACGTTAGAAAATTAGAAAATATAATGCAATCCGCAAATGCAGTCACAGATGATATCCAAGAAAGCACTATCTATGAGATATCGAGTTATGCAGAGCCGAGAGAAATAAAATCTTTGCTAAACCATTGTTTAAACGGTGATTTTGAACTAGCCAAGAAAGCATTGTTAGACGTAATGCTAAAACAAGGATTGGCAGGCAGTGACGTGGTTAAACAAATCCAAAAAGAAACTTGGCAGCTAGATCTGGATAATTCAAAAAAGATGAGAATGATAAGAGAATGCGGCGAAGTCGAATTCAGAATGGTAGAAGGAAGTGACGAATATATTCAATTAGAAAGTTTGCTAGCGACTTTTATCATATTAAGTAAGAAATAAAAAAAAAGAAAAAAAAGAATTGTTGTTTTTAAGATCCGTGTTCTACTCTAACTTGTTTAGTTATGCTTTGTTCGTAGTCATAACCAATATCTACGTTAAAGTTTTGAATCCTAGGAGACCTGTCTTCAAAGTTAACAGTACAGCTTACTTCTCCGCCATCGCCTGCGATGTTCAAGTAACCACTACTACTACTATCTCCGTCTCTCAATCCTCTACAATCTAATTCTTCGCCTGCTGCTTCTTCAAATCCACTAACTTCCACAAATACCATGTCTTCAGATCTGCTTTCGCTTTCACAGTCTTCACCAGGTCTGTAAACATTCCCGCTTCCTACGTTTTCAACATTGAAAGTTAAACGCGTACTGGTACTTCCTGAAGCAGTTTGTTCCATGTTAGTTATCTGAATAGGTGCTCCGCTGTTATGAACTGTTTTTCTACTGGCTACTGTACAAATATCAGCATCTTCAGAATCCCTTCTGAAATCGTTCTTTACACAAACGCTGGATGTCGCACTTGTTTGGTAAGCATAACAAACCTCGGCTCTGAAAGGAAACTCTTGACTTCCTTGTACGGTTTCCTCGTAATTAAAACCTTCAAATTCAACTTCTACTGGATATGACTCTATAATGCTGCCATCTGGATTTTTTTCATTTTTTTCAATATCTTCATCTGAGTATTTTGTCATCTGATCGCTTGTAACGCCAAAGGAACGCGTTGGGAAACCTGTCAAGGTAACTCTAACGTCGTCCTGATTAATATCTGCTTCTCCTCTGTTAGTAAGTTCCACTATTACGTTAAATTCATCTTCGCCCTGATCTAAAACACTACTAGGGGGGAAGGTGTCTATGTATCTCATTTCCAAGCCTTGAGTTCCTCCTATGAAAGGATCTTCGCCGGCTCTACTTCCGTTGTCTTCTTCACAACCCGCTATTATTAAAACTGCTGCGAGTAATGTTACGAATAATATTTTTTTCATTTTTCTTTATTGCCTCCAATTTAGCTAGCTCTTCTGATTTCTAAAGACCTGCTTTCTGTTCTACCATAACCATACCAAAGCTCCATCCTGAGAGGAGCTTCATAAGCACTACCTACTGCTGTAGCGCCGTCTCTCATAAAATTGTAAGTACACCTGAATGTTCCTTCTCCTCTCTCATCCAGTCTTATCTCTCTCCTGTCACATCTTAAACCAACACCTTCTATCTCTGCATAGCCTAAGTAAACTACGTTTTTATGACCCGCGCTGCTTGTTGAATCGGGATAGTAAGGACTGCATCTTTCAAGACTTCCTACTTCCCAGACATCCCCGCGGCCAACATTTCTAATTGTAAACTTCAACTCCAGAGTCCTACCTGTGTTGTACTGCTCCATCTTAGTAACCGCTATAGGAGCTCCTTGAGTTCCGAGGTTTAATGCTTGGTTAGTCCTGCAAACCTTATCATCTCCCGAGTAAGGACTAGGATCTACACAGACCATAGGGCTTGCGAATGTTGTGTATGCATAACAAGACCTTAACTGATAATTAATATTATACCTATCCGTGCCTGCGGGCCAATCTCCTCTCATTTCAGCTCTGAAAGTTTTAAAATCATCTCCTCCGCCAGGATATTCGGGGTTATCGCCGCTTAGCCAGAACTCACTACCTCCGTAGTGCCCTAGGTTTATATGATCTATCATCATAATTAATATTTTACCATGATAAAAATTACTAAGGGTAATACCTTCTAAGCCTATGTTGAATCTAAAATCATCGCCATTTTGCACTCTTATAGAGCCATCGGGTAAATCCCAACCAAACACGTCATTTAAAAAATCGAATCTTACATCGACAGTATCTCCTCTCCATCCTCTGGCCAGGTTTAAACCTTCACAGCTTATTCTGAAATTAGAAAAAATACCGCCTTCTCCCGAGGCAATTCTGAAATTACAACCGTCCAAGACACTACCAGTATCAACTTTATTACCGTCAGGGTTTATAACATAAAAACTATTTCCGAAGCCAGTTAAGAAAATAGCTCCGTAACTATCGCTAGCGCCTCTATTGTGAACTCTCACATCGAAGCTTACACTATTACCATCTTCACGACCTACATCACTGCTGTGAAAATACAAAGCCCTCGGAGGGTTTTCTAAACGAAAATCTACGCCTTCGCTTCCTTGATAGAAACGACAATCTACTAAATCATCAGCGCAACGAGCAGATTTATCCGTGCCGAATGGCATACAGCCTGCTATGAATAGTAATAAGACTGCTGAAAAGATAATTAAAGGCTTTTTATACATCATGATAAAAGAGTTATTAATAATTACACTATTTAAAACTTTTTATTAAGTCCTCGTGAATTAACCCACTCTTTGTATGTTGATTCTTTTGGATTCACTATCCAAATAATAATACTCAAGTTCTAAGTTTAAAACGGCTTGATAACTAGAAGGAGTAGCAAACAAATCATCATCTGGTAACTCACAACGGGTAACTCCGTCATTCAAATCTACAAATTGAGGTGTACACTCGAGCTCTAATCCGTCCATATCTGCGAATATCCTCACTTGATTCACTCTTCGGCTATCATCACTACGTAAACAAGTCTGTTCAATAGTTCTATCTTCAGAATAAAAAGGAGTTCCTCCTCCCACATTCCTAATTTGTATTTCAAAGGCAGGTTTTAGAATAACGTGTTGAGTACTAACAGTCTCTCTTTCAAGACCCCAGAATTGACCGTCTTCATCTACAACACTTACAGTAGTTTCAGTTTCTTCATCTATTATCTCTATAGGCATCATAGTCGGACTAACTCGGGTTATTGCCACAGGTGCTCCTTGGCTACTATAACCTTTAACTCTTGATCTACAAAGAGGATCAGAAACCTGATCAAAAACATTAGTGTCGATACAAACAACGTCTGATAAAAAAGTTCTGTATGGATAACAAATATTAGCATTTAACTCCGTACTTACTGATTCTCTAGTCCCTGGTATATTGGCCCTGGCGAATCCTAAATTAACCATTGTTCTCTCCCCCGCGGTGTAACCAGGATCTTTACCTCTCACATTAAAAGACTCGTATCTTCTATTAGTTTCGTCGTGAAAAGGAACTGTGATTTGATCACTATCTGAGTCGAAATAAATAGGATTGAAATCTAACATTATGACGCCTTGCTTCCCTCCTTCTAAAGAATGAGCTCCTCTATTAACTATGTCGAATCCGAAATAAACCCTGTCTCCTACTAAGACATTATTAGGGGGCATATTACTACTAAAATCGAACTCCACTCCTCTCGATCCTGTGTATTGATCTGTTTGATGTGAAGGCGTACAACTAACTAAGAATATGAGTAATGTGATTAATAATATTGACTTCTTCATCTTCCTTCCACCCTAATACTATCTCTTTCGCTTAAGCTATAATCATAATTAACTTTTGAAAGTGCGGTCACCTCGGTTATACTCCCTAAGCTATCGCTTATAATACGATTTTTGCTTTCCCTTGGTAATTTAGCTTCACATCCCAAACGCAGTATCCTACCTTCTCCTTCGTATTCAAAAGTATAACGAGTATATGCATCAGCTATATCCTCGTCCCTAGTGGCTGTAGTCAGAGGCAAGTTACATCTATCTGAGTCTATCTCGAACACGCTAGGCAGGCTTATCTCGAAAGAATTTATCCTATTAATATCTCCATACAAACGCTCTGCATTTTCAACACCCCAATCTAAGTAAACATAAGTATCTCTGTCGTTATGAACTTCTAAAGGCATTTCTTGACTATTATTGGTTCCTAAGAATACAGGTCCGCTTGTATATGTAGTCCTTGGAGTTCTTGGTATTCCAAATGCCCTTGCATCTATTCTTTCACCACCTTCAAACATTTGCATAAGCGTCTCGGCGCTTATGAAGTAAAGCTCGGTATAGCCCCAAGTTTCAAATTCAAAATCAGCATTGAACTCGAACCTGTAATTATTCCTGCTTAGATTATCGAATTCACAAATAACAGTTCTGGTTTCAAAACCACTAAATTCATGATTTTGCGGTGATACAACACCTTCGTATTCTTCCCTTCCTGAATTGGCTGTGCATCCGAATTCAATATTCGTATTTTTATCGTCAAAAGTTCTAACTCTGACGGGTATGGATATTCTAATAACATCATTCTCGCTGTAACTACTTCTAATCATAGGATTTTGGATGGTAATTCCGGTATCTGCGCTAACCCTTTCTACCTGACCTTGATAACCTCTTCCAAGCGTCTCGTTAATCCTAGTATCTAACTCAGTCCTAGCTCCTGTTATTATATTACCTATTCCTGTTATACTATTTTCTATAACAGTCTCTCTAAAACCTTGCCAAGCTTCGTCGAATCCTATCATATCCATGCCGAAGCCTGTTGTTTCGGGAACGTCACTTCCGTAAGTTCCTATGATAATTATTAAAGCCATTATTACCATAGCTAATGTGTAAAATTTCAAAAGAAACTGTAATTTAGAAGAGCCTGACATCATCGCCAGATAAATAGGCCAAATAGGAACTATATAAACTAAGAAATGTAATATTGTGTAAGCTTCAGCCTCTATAGGTGCTAAATTTATCAACCACAAAAACAAAGGCATGAATATTATAACTATCAAAGTAGGTATTATACTACTCTTCCACTTATCTTCAAAATCACCCTCTAAGCTTAAATAAAAAGGCAGACTCAAAGCTATCAAATAAATACTCGCCCTGATTATAAGAACATTAGTACTGGTTCCGAAATTAAATACGAAAGCATCAACTAAATGCACCGCAATAGCTATTAAAAATAAAAAAATGTATGAATTACTATCTTTTGCCGAAGCCATAAAAAAACTATATGAAATAAGCCTTTATTAATTTTTTTAAAATAATCACTCAATCCAAACCCTAAGGCTTGATATATCCAGATTTTGTCTAGGCCTCAATTCTATAGAATTAGAACCTTCTTTTACAAACTCAGTAATATCCCTCTCGACACTCGTATCGCTTGTAGTTATCCCTATTATCCTACCATTGACAAATAATTCAAGCCTTTTCCTATCTGGGTTTGTAAAGTCTATACCGGCTATTACTTCATCTTTGAATCTGTCATTTTCAAAATCGTCTTTGTCTAACTCAAAGTAATAAACAGGAGGCTCAGGTGTATCAAGATTACCTACTATTTCAGCATTATCCATCAAAACACGACCTCTGCTAACTTTAAAATCCAAGAAATTTACGCCTGGGAAGAAATTATCCTTTGCTAAATCTATATGATTAAAAACGTTACAATCAGGCTTGCCTCTGAAAACCTCTCTCTCATTAATTTCAATACTTAAACCGGATACGTCGTCATTACAAACAGGTAAGAATCTAAGCCTTGCGGTTTCCATTAAATCAAAATCGGAACTTCTAATGTTAATTGTTTGACTACTGGAACTCTCAGTATCATCAGTAACATCCCCTACGACTTGTATATTAGATAAATCATAATTATTTATCCTCCAAAAAACAAAGCCTGGGCTTGAAACTTCAAAAGTTAAAGTATTATGGCTTTCTAAATATCTATTTTCAAGCAAGAAATGAGGAGAATTGCCCTCTGACATCTCGCCTCTATAAATAATATTATCGTTCAATTTAATAGTCAGAACCCCACTGCTACTTTGTACGTTAAAAGCAAGTGTTAAATCACCAGTTAACTCAGGATTGACCTGAAAATCCATACCGGCTATTTCTTCTTCAAAAACACCTTTTTTAGTCATCAGATTATTCCTGCTGGCTACAACATCTGCTTCTGTTCTAGTTTGCAAAACAAAGCTATTCAAACGATATACTTTTTCGTCAGAAGCTCTATAATCTAATCTTCCAATGTGCTCATCTAATAAATATCCTTCTTCACCATTACCATTATCGGATACTGCTGAAGACTCTTCCAATATAATATCTAATTCATCAGAAGGCATTAACAATATGTAAAGTATTAAAATCCCTGCTATTATAAAAATAATACCTGCCGCACTTCCAGAATCCTGGCCTTTTTTATCCATCAAGAAATGATATGAAGAATATTATTTATAAAGCTTTTTGTTCAAGGCAGCCAACTATCAGGTTTTTTCAACTTTTCAGGCAGGTAATCACTAACTACAAAATTCAAACCATGCTTGGCAAGAGCTTGTTGCTCAGCCCTAACACCCATCTTAGTCTGTTCTTTAATAGCATTCTGCCATTCTTTATAATTCTGAACAAAAGGATCGTTCTTAACAGCATCCTTCCCTCTTTTAATATCAACTTCTTTCAAAGGATGAGTTGGCAGCTTATAATCCTTAATATCCTGGGGAGTAATACCTATAAATTTAGCTCTTGGCACGCAGAAGAATTCATTTATATGGGCTGCGTTACCACTACCAACTTTTAAAGTTCTGTAAATATTAAAATAACCATAGAAATCCCCGTCCGTAAATACATAAACAGGTAGGTTCATAGAATCACTCAGCCTTCTTATAAACCTCCTGCAAGCCCTAGTTGGGACTCCACCCATGCTAATTAAAATACAATGTTCTTTCTCCCAAAAGCTGTGCTTGTTCAAACGCTCAAACATACCATTAGTCTCAATAGCAATTATAGCTTTAGCATTAGTTTTAAATTCTAAATGTTCCA
>CAZAFP010000008.1:0-11599 GCA_964484835.1 uncultured Methanosarcinales archaeon | reverse complement strand
ATTATTACCTTTAATAGCACGTATAGACTTTGTTCTTTTTTCCATTACATCAACTATTTTATCAAAAACAGGTTTTATCTCACTAATTTCTCTAGATTTCTTCCTTATATCAATTAAACACTTTGCAAGTTTAGTTCTTACACTTTTAACATGTTCATAAGTTATTTTTTGTTCAGATAATTTTTCAATAATGCTGTTATTTATTTCTAACGCTTTTTGAATATTATTAATTTTAGGTTCTAAGTCATTATATGTTTTTACTAAATCTTCTGTTATTATATTATTATAAACATTTTTGCAATCTTTTAAATGATTCCTGTAAGATTTATGGAGTTTTTCAATTTCATCTTTTTTATCTCTATATTCAGAATAATTATATCTATCTTCTAAAGTCCTTAATTTTCTATTTATTAGTTCTATATTTTTTTCACATATTTCTTTCAGAAAAGCATCATCTTTCTTCAAGTTCTTAAAATGTGCAGTAATTTTATTGAATATTTCATCCATATCTTTTAATTCTTCTTTTATTGTTGTATTGGCATTTTCTAAGCTAATAGCTGTCCTATTAATTATGCCATCCGGAGTATTATCTGAAGAATTATTTTCGTCGTTTATTATTTTCTCAGAACTTTTCTTTACGTCTTCAGAAGAATTATTTAAATCATCTACATCTTTTTTTAAGTTTTCTGTGTCTTCCGATATTTTCTCTTCAATTATTTCTGCATCTTCCGCATTTTTTTTCTCATCTTCTGCTTGAGAAGAATCAGAATTTACATTTTCATCAGAAGTTCCTGATTTGGGACTTGGGGAATTGTTCTGTTGTGTTCCTGAATCACTTTCAGAATCAGAAGTACTGGAAGGTTGGTGTTCTATTTCTGCAAGTTCAGAGCAAAGACGTATTATAGCACTTATATGATTATTGGTTTGTTTTAACCTATCATCCTTTAACAAGTCACTAATTTCTTGCTTTATACTCTGTACTTCGGAATCATTAACACCATTTTTACTTGATTTCTCGATTTTTTTAATCTTAGTAGAAATATCGGAGATTCTTCTTGCTTCATCAGCCAACATTTCTTTAACAGCATCTTGATGCCTTTCTACCTCTGCCAAAATATTCTTTTCTTTATCGTGACCTTCTAAGTGTATATATTTATTAGTCAAATCAGTAACTACTTTCATTAACTGATACATAGGATAACCTGTCCAATTATTCAAATGAGCAATCTGATGATTCCTAATCTTAGTAAGATTAGTTAATTCTTTATTTAATGATTTTAATAAGTTTAATTTATCAGCCATTTTCTATAAGTTATCTATTATATTTTTTATATCCTTTATTTTCTCATCAGCAGCTTTTTTTTCTTTCGAAAATCTTCTTATTTGCCAAGCTAACCATCTCTTTAAAGATTTTATCTTATCATCGATTTTATCCTTATTCTTTTTATCTCTGTTTTCTTTTTTTGTTCTTAGTTCATCGGGTGTTGAAGGTCTAAATAAATTTTTAATAAATTCTCCTGTTCTACTTCCTCCTCCGCCTTGTGGAGCGTCTTTGTTAATCGCTGTTATGAAATGTATGATATTAATTACTAACATTATTAACATTACTAAAGCGAACAATACTATCAAGGAATTGAAATCAGTCTCTGCTAAATCTATAAATCCTAAATCAGCAGTTGTCAAATGTAAGAATAATATGAATCCAAACACATAAACCATAGACCTGAAGAAATACGTAGCAGGACTCGGATCTGCGCCTTTATAGCTTAAATACAATAAAGCTGTGAACATAACTATTAGGAATAAGTAAACGAAAGACAAGCCTATTATTTCCCTGAGCATAGTAATGTATTCGTCAGGCATGGACCACATTATTAATAAAGCTAAAGCGAAAGCTATAATGTGTCTAGCACCTACATAATCAGATTCTCCGGATTCTGGCTTGAAAGCAGGAACTTTATTCACTAATATATGAAAAACACCGTATAGAATGGCAAATAAAGCCAAGCGTATCATGAAATCTTCTTGCAAGCCTAAAATAGAATTAAGCATGCTGGCTATGTCTCTTCCGAAGTCTTGAAAAGCATTAGCGCTAGCTAAAGGTAAAGAAAATAAAAATACTGTTGGAGCTATTAAATATTTCATGATTAAGCCTCTACACCTCTAAAACGGTATGAATTCTCCTATGAAAGGATCTAAGCCGTATTGCCATATGTAAGGGGAAGCTATTATCAAAGCACCTATTATTAGTATGTGCATGTTAGACTCTCCTACTCCTCCTTTTCCTGTTATACTAGCCGCGGCCTTAATCTTAACCATTGCTATTATTCCAATAATTATCCTAGCTGCTAAGTATATAAAGAAATTGCCTGAGAGACCTACCAGGCTCAGAGCCCAACCTATATTCATGCTTATAAACGTGAATAAGAACATGAAAGGTACTGCGTGCATTGCATGGGCAAACCATCTCATACCTGCCTCGTCAACATGTACAAAATGTATCTCTAGCAAGCTCAATAATAAGCCCATTATTAAAGCGCTCCCTATCATTAATTCAGTTGTTATTTCCATAACAAAGAAACTAAAAACTTTAGTATATAAATATTTCTAATTTTTCAGACAAAAAAGAGTTTATTTTATAGAAACTTTACTTCCTAAACACTGTCCAGGCATTCCTTTTTCGAAAATAGCTCTTACCTTTCCACTGTTACCATGAACATCGGCTATTTTTCCTTTAATAGTGTTTTTTCCAGTGTCGTAAGTAACTTCTTTATCTATTAACTTCTTGGCTTTTTCTAAATCATAGCCCTCGACTCCTATGATCACGTGGTTACCGCTAATAGTATGTCTTGATCTTCTGAAACTGGTTATTTTTCCTTCCATACTAGGGGGTGAATTCAGAATTTATTTATAAACTTTATCCTTTATTAAGGAAATTAATAAATATACAAATTCATTACCCTATGTTTATGTCCTTGGTTATTTCTCTTGAAGGCATTGAAAATTGTGGTGCTACGACTCAGGCTGAGTTGTTAAGGGCTTATTACTCGGATAAAGGATTGAAAGCGAATGTTGTGGAAAATCCAGGTGTTAAGACTAATAGGTCGTTAAGAAGCTCTTTAAACGGAAAATACGACAAAAGTGTTTTTTATCCTGAATTAAGAGATACTGAGAGAGTTGATAAAGATTATTTGTGGGAAAAAATAGATTTGGAATTGGAAGTGTCAGAAGAAGAATTGTTTTACCAGTTAAAGAATGCGGATCTGCATATAATTGACAAGTCTTATTTGACAATGCTGGCTTACGATGGATATGGATTGTTAAGGAATAAAAATGATATAGCTAAAATGAAACAGAAGATAAATGATCCTGCTCATAAAATATTTTATTTAGATTCTGATATACCGAGCATGATATATAGAGAAGTGAAAAGATCCGAACCTCAAGAACAGATTTTTAATCCTAATAAGAATTTTTATAACAGAGTTATTAGAGGATACAGGATTGAGTCTAATGATAGAGAAGATGTTATAAAGATACGTAATAGCTCCCAAAAAGAAGTGCATGATGATTTAATTAGACGTGTGGGTGAATTGTTAGAATATAACCCAAACTTTTATAAATAAGACCTTTTTCTCCAGAGATTATGAAAGTTCCTAAAGTAAGAAAAAGACATTGTCCTCACTGTAATAAACATACAGAGCACAAAGTTGCACAGGCTAAAGGTAAAGGAAGAAGTAAATCCGTAACTCTTAGTAGAATGGGTCCTACTAGAATAAGAAAAAGAGGCTTAAGAAGAGGTGCGGGAAACTATGGTAAACTTTCTAAGCCAGCTATTAAAAACTGGAAGTTAACAGGTAAAAAACAAAGCAAGAAAACCGATTTTAGGTTCGAATGTAGTGCTTGTAAAAAGAAATCTGTTCAGAATTCGGGCATTAGGGCTAAAAAAGTAGAGTTGATATAGACCACGCAAAGCTTATAAATAAAGCTTTATTAACCATTTTCTACGAGGTGGTCTTATTATGACTAATACGAATTCAAAATTTATAAAAGTTAGATGTTCTAATTGCAAAAACGAGCAAGTAATATTTGGGAAATCAAGCCAAGTAACGAAGTGCTTAGTTTGCGGAGAAATACTTGCATCCCCGCATGGTGGAAAGTCAGAGGTTAAAGCAAGAATTTTAGAGGTATTATGAATGTTATATGCAAAAAAAGGTTATCCTGAAGAAAATGAATTAGTAGCATGCACAGTGACTAGTGTTCAGTATAATTCTGTATTTGCAAAAATAGAAGAATATGGCAAAACAGGTCTTATTCACATATCCGAGATTAGCCCTGGACGTATAAGAAATATTAGGGATTATGTTAAAGAAGGAAAATTAATCATTTGCAAAGTCATAGGTACTGACGAGAAGAAAGGACATATAGATCTCAGCCTTAGAAGAGTTACAGAGATTCAGAAGAAACAAAAAACTAATGAGCGAAAGCAAGAACAGAGAGCTGAGAAGATAATAGAAGATTTGGCTAATGAAGCTAAAAAGGACGTTAAGAAAGTCTATGATGAAGTTTCTAAACAGGTTTTTGAAGAATACGATTATTTATTCCAAGCTTTTGAAGACGCGGTGGATAATAATTACGACTTGAAAAAACTTCCTTACGGAGATAAGCTAGATACTTTAGTGAGAGAGAAGATAAAGCCTAAAACAGTTAGTATACATGGGGAGTTAGCCATTACAAGTTATGAACCTGACGGTGTTAATATTATAAAAGACGTGCTTACTAAGTCTGAGTTAGAAATTAAATACTTGGGTAGTGGTAAGTACTCGGTCAAGGTAACAGCTAAAGAATATAAAGAGGCTGAGAAGAAACTAAAAGAAGGCTTAGATAATTTAAAAGATTCTTTTGGGAAGAAAGCAGCAGTTGATTTTAAAAGAAGAGAATGAAACACATACTTAAATGCCCAGTTTGTAAAAAGTACACACTTAAAGAAGAATGCTGTGCAAAAACTGAGAGGGTTAAACCCATGAAGTACTCGCCTCAAGATAAGTATGCGAGTTATAGGAGAAAGGCCAAATGTGGAAATCAATCATACATAAAAAGACAAGTATAAAAAATCCTGTTTTAATTGAGGGATTACCAGGCATAGCTAATGTTGGTAAGATAGTTGTTGATTATATGATTGAAGAATTGGAAGCTGATTTGTTAAGAACTTATTTTAGCCATGATTTGCCAAATACTGTTTTTGTTAATGAAGAGAATCTTGTAGAACTTCCTAAACTGGGTGTTTTTCACAAAAAGGTTAACGGCCAGGATTTTTTGTTTTTGGCAGGCGATGTTCAGCCTAAAGGAGAAAGAGCTAGTTTTGAATTCACAGAAAAATTATTAGACGAGACTAAAAAAGCAGGTTTGAAAGAGATAGTCACTATAGGAGGCGTGGGTTATTCAGAACCACCAAGTGAGATTAAAGTTTATTGTACGGGTAATGATAAGTCTTTTGTAGATACTTTTGAAGCAGATAAGGATATATACGGAGTTGTAGGTCCTATAATAGGAATAACTGGTTTATTAATAGGATTGAGTAAACAAAGAAATGTTAAAGGAGGTACTTTGTTGGCTGAAACTTATAATCATCCTATGCATCTTGGTATTAGAGAAGCTAAAGAAGTTTTGAAGATATTGAATAAAAAATACAACATGGGTATTTCTTTTAAAGAAATAGATAAGGAAATAGATGAGCAAGATAATAAAAAAGAACAACCAAATATTCACGAAACTAGCTATATAGGATGATAAAAAAAAATAATAAGTTATTAACTAAAAATGTCAAACACAGAAAAAGCCTTTTAAGTAAAGCAATGGGTTTGATGTTTTCTAACAAGAAAAACAGAATAGAAGTTTTTCACTTTGATAATTATGAAAGGATTAGCTTGCACTTGCTTTTTGTGTTTTACACCATTAATGTTGCCTGCTTAGACAAAAAAGGAGTGGTTAAAGAAGTAGCGGAGTTAAAGCCTTTTAGTTTTTATAAGACTCGAGAAAAGTGCAGTGTTCTTTTAGAATATCCTAAGAATTATTTCGATATAAAAATCGGTGATAAACTCGAAATATATAAATAACACTAAATTATTTTAATTAATAAAAAAAATTTAAGGGGTGGGTATTTTGAGAATACAACAAATTCATGCAAAACAATTAATTGACAGTAGAGGAAATCCTACTGTCGAAGCAGAAGTTATTACACATTATAGTTTAGGAACTGCCATAGTTCCCTCTGGGGCCAGCACGGGTGCTAAGGAAGCACATGAGCTCCGAGATGAGGGGATTTCTTTCAATGGAAAAGGCGTTAAAAAAGCTGTTAAGAACATAAATTCTATTATTAATAAAGAACTTCATTTCTGGAATACAGACGAGCAAAAAGATATAGATTATAAGCTTATAGAGATGGCTGGTCCTAACAAGAAGAAATTAGGTGCTAATGCTACACTGGCGGTTAGTATGGCTAATACTAGAGCAGCGGCTCACAGTCACAAGCTTCATTTATTTGAATATTTAAATGCGTTATATGATGGTAATTCTTATTCCCTCCCTGTACCCTTTGCGAATATAATCAACGGAGGAGTACACGCAGGTAATAGTTTACAGTTTCAAGAGTTTATGATAGCTCCTATTAAAGCCAGTAGTTTTTCTGAAGCGACTAGAGCCGTGGCTGAGATTTATCACGAGCTAAAAAAGATTATAGAGAAAGAATACGGCAAGGAAAGTACTAGCGTGGGAGACGAAGGAGGATTCGCTCCTAAAGTGGACACGCCCGAAGAAGCTCTGGATCTTATTAAGAAAGCCATATGGGGTGCTGGCTATAAAGGAAAAATAGGTATTGCTATGGATGCAGCGGCTTCCGAATTTTACGATGCTAAAACAAAAACATACGAAGCAGTAAAAGGTAAGAAGATGAGTAGTGACGAACTGGCTGATTATTATCTGGATTTGATACATAAATACGATATTATAAGCGTTGAAGATCCTTTTGACGAGGAAGATTTCCACGCATGGCGTTTATTCAGGAAGAGAACGGATATACAAGTAGTTGCTGATGATCTTACTGTTAGTAATAAAGAAATTATAAAACAAGCAGTTAAAGAAAATGCATGTAATTCTTTGCTTCTGAAGATTAACCAAATAGGAACTATTACTGAAGCTATGGAAGCAGCCCAGGAAGCTGAAAAGAATAAATGGACTGTTATGGTTAGTCATAGGAGTGGAGAGACCGAGGATAGTTACATAGCTGATTTGGCAGTTAGTATTGGCTGTGGCCAGATAAAGCTAGGAGCACCGGCTAGAGGAGAGAGGACTGCTAAGTATAATCAGTTATTAAGGATAGAAGAATATCTGGGTAATAAAGGAAAATATGCTAAGTGGAAATAAAAAAATTATTTTTTTTATTCTAATTTCCCTACTCTTCTGCTGTGCCTGCCACCTTCGAATTTTGTGGTTAAGAATGTTTTCACAATATTTTCCAAATCATCATATTTTTTATTACCGCCGAGTACGAGGACGTTAGCGTTGTTGTGCTTCCTAGCTAACTCAGCATCTTCTTTGCTATGAACAAGAGCGGCTCTCGCACCTTTATGTTTGTTGGCGGCTATGCTAACGCCTATTCCTGTCCCACAGCTTAAGAATCCTATTCCTCCTTTTCTGACTTCTTCAGCTACTTTTTTGGCATAATCAGGATAATCATCATTTTCCGAGTTACTCGGGCTGACGTCTTCTATGTCTAAGTCGGCTTTTAAAAGAATTTCTTTAACTTCTTCTTTTATTTTTCTACCTGCATGATCACTTCCAATAATGAGTTTCATAAAGCTTGTTAAGAAATTTTATTTTTATAAATGTTATCTTTTAATTTAAATATATTTAATAAAAATCAACAACATTTATATATTTATTATAACTACTATATAACATGTCAAAAACAACAATACAAATAAAAAAAGATACTTTGAACAAATTAAAACATTTAAAATCTCATTCTAGACAGTCTTATGATGAAGTTATTAATGTTATTGTGGATGAAAGTTATGGCGAGGTTCTTTCTGAAAAAGAAATTAATGAAATAAAAAACGCTTTAGACAACGTTAAAAAAGGTAAAGTTAAATCTATTGAAAAAGTCGCAGAAGAACTAGGAGTTAAATTATAATATGTTTGAGATAAAAATAGAGCTCGATGCAGAGAATTTCTTAAAAAAACTCGATAAGAAACAAGCTGAATTTATATTAAAAAAAATTTATGAAATAAAACATAACCCTTTTAGGTATTTAAAAAGACTAAAAGGTCATAAATTGTATAGATTACGTATTTCTGAATATAGGGTAATACTTGATGTTGTGGTTTCAAAAAATAAGATAGTTGTTTTAAAAATTGGCCACAGAAAAAACGTTTATGATTTAAAATGAAACATAACAAAATTTTTATCCTAGGAACTTCAGGGAGTGGAAAAACAACTCTTGCGAGTCAAATTTCTAAAAAAACAAATATTCCTTGTTATAATTTAGATGATATTTATTGGTACAAGAAATTTTCTAAAAAAAGAAATCCTGAAAAAGTCGATTTGAAGATGAAGGGATTGTTGAAAGAAAAAAAGTGGGTTGTTGAAGGAGTTTATGGTTGGTGGACGAGAGATTTTGCCGAAAAAAGCGATTTGATTATTTTTTTAGATATGCCTTTTAGAAAACTCTTATGGAGAAATATTAAAAGATATCTTTTTGAAAATGAAAAAAGATCTAACGAGGATTTGAGAAATCTTTTAAGAATAATAAAGTATGTTCGTAAGTATAAGAAAGGATTTCACGAAGGGAGTTATGAGTCTCATAAAAACATAATTGATGACTATAAAGAGAAGTTAGTTATTATTAAGAATGGTTCTGAACTTGAGGATTTACTGAGAGATTTTTAATTATTTTTTTATTAAATTAATGCCTGTCATTTCTTTAGGTACGGGTAAATCCATAATATTAAGAGTTGTGACGGCTACGTCTTTTAAACCGCCGTATTCTAATGAACAGTTTTTATATTTTTCATCGTTTGATACTAGTATTAAGTCGACGTCATTTAAGGTATGGCTGGTTTGATGCTCGCCTGCCATTTCTTCACAATTTCCATGGTCGGCAAAGACTAAGGATGTATAGTTTTGTTTTAAGCCGGCGTTTATTGTTTTTTCTAAACACTTGTCTACGGCTTCTACGGCTTTCACCGCGGCATTCATATCTCCTGTATGGCCTACCATGTCTCCGTTGACGAAGTTAACTACGATTAAATCATACTCGCTTTTTTCAATACTATCGACAAGTTTTTCTGTGACTTCGTAAATACTCATTTCTGGTTTTTCATCATAAGTATTTACTTCCCGGGGGCTTGGTATGAGTATTCTTTCCTCGCCTTTCTTAGGCTTGTCTTCTAAGCCGTTGAAGAAGAAAGTTACATGGGGGTATTTTTCTGTTTCGCTAATGCGTAGTTGTTTTAAACCGTTGTTTGCAATTATGTCTCCTAATAAATTCTTTTGAGTTTCTTCTCTGAAGGCTATGTTCGCGTTTAAATCTTCGTAGTAAGGGGTCATTGCTGTAAAAAAAACTGTTCTTTTTTTTCTTTTGAAATGGTTGTATTTTTCATCAAGTAATGCGTGTGTTAGTTGTCTGACTCTGTCTGTTCTGTAATTAAAACAAATCATGCCGTCTTCGTCTTCTATTCCTTGGTATCCTTTGATTTTTCTTGGTTTTATGAATTCGTCGTTTTCTTTTTTGGAATAAGCGTCTTCTATGGCTTCTTCGATTGTTTCGAATTCTTCTCCTTCTCCTTTTATTAGTAGGTTGTAAGCTTTTTCTGTTCTTTCGTATCTCGTGTCTCTGTCCATGGAGTAGAACCGTCCTATTAAGGTACTTATTATTCCTGTGTTTGTTTCTTTTATTACTTTTTTTAGTTCTTTTACGTAGTTTTTTATGCTTCTTTGAGGGCTGTCTCTTCCGTCGCTGAATATGTGTATTTTGACTTGTTCTTTTTTTAGTCCTTGTTCTTTACATAGTTTTATTAGTGCGAATAAATGATTTTGGTGTGAGTGTACTCCTTTATCTTGTAATAATCCTGTTAGGTGTAGTGTTTTGTTTTTTTGTTTGACTTCTTGGATTACTTTTAGAAATGCTTTGTTTTCGAAAAAAGATTTGTTTTCGATGCTTTTGTTGATTTTTAGCAAGCTTTGAGGTACTACTCTCCCGCTGCCTATGGTTAGGTGTCCGACTTCGCTTCCTCCCATGAATCCTTTGGGTAGTCCTACGTCTTCTCCGCTGGTTCTTAGTAGGTTAGAAGGGTATTTTTTTAGTAGTTTGTCTGTAAAGGGTGTTTTTCCTTTTATGACTGCGTTGAATTCAGGGTTGTTTCTCTTTCCGTAGCCATCTCTTATTATTAATATGACTTTGTTTTTTGTCATTGTTTTACGTAATTTTTTTAGGGGTTTAAAAATATTGTCTTAATATTCATCACATTTAAATACTAGTTATTGTTACTGCATAGTGATTAAAATGTTGAATGAAGCTGATTATATAAGTGAAATAACAACTTATTTTGGAAAAGAAGCCGTAATAGCCTATAAAGAAAAAGGTCATCATTTACCTGTAGAAGACTTTGTAAGACTTGTAGGATATGATACAAATGATCATACTGTGACATTTAGAAAACACAACGGGGAAGAAGTAGAAGGTATTCTGGGAAAGAAAATAAAGAGAATGGATATGTATACAGGAAGAGGTATAGTAAGATTTAACGGTCATACAAAAAATGAAAACTCAGGAGATGAAACAGTACATATCCCTAAAAAATTGTTCAAAAATAATATTGAAGACTTAGTATAAAAATTATTTCTTTAGAGAATAAACAATAGCCATTCCTAAAAATCCAAGTCCTAAACCAATAAGTACACCTGGTGCTGGCTGATTAAATAATAAACCAAAACCCAAACCCAGTAATACTCCTGCTGGTATGAATAATCCCGCATTATCTTCTTTTTTAGATTTATTTTTTGACATATATAATTCTATTGGAGAACTTATATAAAAATATTACCTAATAAATTAAACCTCGTTTGTAACAACATCAATAGCAGAAGGCAATAAATCTAAAATTCCATTAACTACGAACTGAATAGAAATAACTATGAGTATTAATCCAAAGAGTTTTGTTATTATTCTTTTACCAGTATTACCTACTAAGTTAACTACTTGCTGGCTGTATATCATGCCGTAATAACAAGCGATCAAGACTAAAGTTATGGCCAGAAGAACAATGATTATTTTAAAGATGTTAGCTGCCTGAGTAGATAATAATATGGCTGTAGCTATGCTACCAGGACCACTCATAAAAGGTATGGCTAGAGGTATTATCGCTATGTCTTCAGTATCAACCTCCGAGCTAGTATGGTACTTTTCGTCATGCTCTCCTTTGTTCTTTATCATACCCATGGCAATTCCAAATAATAATAATCCTCCTGCGATTCTGAATGCACCTATAGTTATCCCAAATAGGTTGAATATGGCTTGTCCTGTTACGACAAATAAAGTTA
>CAZAFP010000007.1:0-12946 GCA_964484835.1 uncultured Methanosarcinales archaeon | reverse complement strand
AGAAATAGTGCTTGTTTAGTATGGAACTTTGCCAAGGCATCTTTCTTCATCTTGTCATCAACAAAATACCATATTATACCTATTAGAAAATAAGCTAATATAGCACATAATTTACCATTTTCGTTTTTACTCATTATTATTTAACCCCCAAAAAATTTTTTTCTTTGCTATAAAAAGGATATTATTAAGAATTCTTATAAAACGTTTTCTCTCCAAGAAGCTAACAACAACATATTATCGGGATTGCCTATAGAAAAGATAAAACCGTTTTTTCAGTAATATTTATATATTTGTCTTTAAAATTCATCTTCTTATGTTAGCATTATACATAATCTTAGGCATTGTGATTCTTTACCTA
Organism: uncultured Methanosarcinales archaeon; assembly: GCA_964484835.1. GTDB lineage: Archaea > Nanobdellota > Nanobdellia > Woesearchaeales > 21-14-0-10-32-9 > SKIS01. The sequence goes on along the minus strand of CAZAFP010000007.1, from coordinate 12,588 downwards.
GTCTTTGTGTACAATTCCTTTGTTCGTCTCAGGAATCAAGTTTTAAACTCTTATTCTGGTATTGACGTCCAGCTTAAAAGAAGGAATGATTTAATCCCTAATCTTGTTAATGCTGTCAAGGGTTATGCTAAGCATGAAAAAGACTTATTGGAAAGTTTAACTAAGAAAAGAGCTGATTTAATGAATACTTTGGACGAGCAAGACGTAAAGAAAGTAGCCAAGGAAGATAATAAACTAACCAATAACTTAAAATCTTTATTCGCAGTCTCTGAAAACTATCCGGATCTAAAGGCCAATCAGAACTTTTTAAAACTAAAAAAACAATTAAGAAGGACCGAGGACCAAATAGCTGCTTCCAGAAGGATCTATAACTCTAACGTAGCCACATTCAACTCTAAGATCCAGGTCTTTCCCAACAATAAGTTAAACAAGATGTTCAAATTCAAAAAATTCGACTTTTACTCCATAGACGATAAAGAAAAAAGAGGTGTTAATATTGACTTCTAAACGTTGGGATCCTACAGGCTTTGACACTTCCAACGTCGAGCCTTATGAAATAACCGCACTTAACAAATTCATAATCAAGTATTATCTTTTAATATACTTAGTATTAATAGCCATTGCAGTATCCGTAAGTTTATTATTAACCGAGACCATTATAGAAACCTCTATCTACTTAGGCATAGGTTTAGTATTCGTATTTGGTATCATGTATGGTTTTTTCGGAAAGATCAAGAAAAAGTCTATAAAATACGATATTGCTAAAAAGAACGATTGGGTTTTCAAAGGCCCTGCTAGTAAGGAATTACATACTTTGTATTCCCAAAGGTTTCCCAAAATATTCAACTTAGGCAATAATTTTAGGAAATCTTTAGAAGGTGTATTCTGGGGTGATTATGAAAAGAACGGTGAAAAATTCGATTTCGTACTTGGCAACTTCAACTATTCTCAAACTTACCACACTCGTAAAGGTAGACAAACTAAGAATTATACTGATCATTTTTTCATATTAAGGTTGAACACGGAAATATCCACTAATTTTTATTTAAAGCAAAAAAACATAGGTTCTAAATTCCTAGGTGCTTTCTCTAAAAAAAATATAACCACGGAGTCTATAGATTTCAACAAAGCATTCAGCTTTTCTTACGAAACCAGGGAGGGTGATACTGAGGTTAATATAATGAGTATTTTATCTCCTGTTTTACTTGAAGAGCTGGTTAATTTTAGTAATAAAAAGAAATCTATGAAGACTTCTTTAGGCGGAGTCAGGGTTTTCTTCAGGAGGGATTGTGTTGTTTTCACAGCTCCTGGTCCTTTGTTAAAGACCAAGGGTGGTTTCACTCCTAGGAGTTTGGAAGTAAAGCCTTCTGACGTGTCTGAAGTTCAGGAAGAGTTAGATTTCCTTTTCAATCTCGGACTAAAAATGTCTAGTAACCTTTCTGATTCTGATTATTAGTTTTTTTTACTCGTAGAAATATCAGGGGTTTTAGGAAGTAAGAATAATTTTGATATATTCAGGACTGTTTATATTTGAACAGCTTGCAAGATTAATGAAAGAAGTATTTTCTTAACTTCTCGAAAAAATTTAAATTTTTTATTAGTTAAGCTTTTTAATCTGATATTCTCCGTAATTATTCCGGTTTTTTCGGCGCAAGCTTTTTTAATAACCAATCCCATATTTAATTAAAAGTTCTTAAAAAAGGGTGATTATAAAATTGGAAATAATAGAAGAAGAAAAAAATTACTTAATTGTAAAAATAAAAAGAAAAGAATACGAAGAATATGATAAGTATTTGAGGTTTAAACACAACCTCAGATTTTAAACTCTCCGTCTTCGTAAATAACCATCTTGCCTTTCTTAGTCCAAGCAGTTACTTTACGATTCTTCGTACTCACAATATCCGTATGCACACTAGAATCGTTATAACCTAGCTTTTCCCATTCCTTCTTAGAAACCTTATTAGGATCACCCGGGTAGCTGTCTTTATAACTCTTACCAAGAGCTATATGTGTATTACCATAATCACCGCCGAAATTCTCATCGAATAAAGTTTCTCCCATGAAACGATCTATCCTACTAAGATTTTTATCCGTAAGGCTGAACTCACCCGCCATATCTGCGCCTTTAACCTTAATCATCTCTTTCAAAGTCTTCTCGCCTTTCTTAGCACTAGCCTTCACGACTTTTCCTTTCTTAAACTCTAACTTAATACCTTTAATTAAGTTGCCGTATCTGTAGAGTGGCTGGTCAAACTCTATCTTACCCTCTGTCAAGTGCTTATTAGGGCTTATAAAGACTTCAAAACTAGGAATATTCCTACCTCTTCCTCCCATCCATTTCCTGCCAGGACCCAGTCCTACAGTCAAGTCAGTACCTTGGCTTTCAACCCTGACTTTCTCAATCTTTAAACTATCCAGTTTCTTGGTAAGTCTTTTAATCTCCTTATCTGCTTTCTTCCATTCCTTAATAGGATCCTCAGCATCCAAATGGCATGCTTTTATAATCTGATTCCAATATTGCTTCAGAGACACTCCTGCTTCCTTAGCCATAGCTTCTGTTGCGTAAAGACCAAGAGTCCATGTGAACTTTCCTTTATTTTCTTTTTCAGTAAGCCAATCACTCAATTGCTTTTTAGAATCACTCGCTAGCATTATCTTCTTAGGATCTACTTTTTCCAATTCTTTCTTATTAGTATCAGCAATTATACTAACCAAATGATCTATCTCGTCTACGTAGCCTTTAAGCATCTTCTCAGGGAAGAAAGTAAGTTGTTTTTTATTAGCATAGTCAAAAAATTCTTTTGTAATCTCGTCAGGTCTGTACTTAACAATAGGATGTCCTCCTGCTTTAAGAACCTCCCTTCTAAGACTTAAAAGCATAGGCTTGGCATTCTCAGGAACATTAAGACTTACAACGTCTCCTTTCTTAATACCTTTCCCGTCTCTCAATGCAAATCTTATAAATACCTTAGCGTAATTATCAAGTATTCTTTGCGGTGGTTTGTAACTCATTTTTTTATAGTCCTCCTTATTTTTCCTTCTTGCCATTCTTTCAACAAGTATCTTGAAACTCTATCAATATCTGCTTCTCCGCCTTTCTTTAACATCTTTTTATGAAAGGCAAGTTCTTCAAGCAAATCTTCTGGTTCATTTTTTGTTAACTCATAGTATTTAATAATTACGTCTTTTTCGGCCATTAGCAAGTTAAAAGCATCAACATCTGGTTCTTTAGCTTTAGCATAATCCATCTTCCCCGTTAAGACTCGGTCTTCATCATCCCTTACAATACCGGGTGTATCAATTAACTTAATCTTATTAGTGGCTTTAACTATCTGCACAGCCTTAGTATAACTACTCTGGGAACTAGTAGGAGCCGATCTTTTACCTTTTAAGGCGTTTATAACACTGCTCTTCCCAACATTAGGATAACCCACTACTCCTACAAGAAGCGGAACTTCTAAGTTATTCTTCTTAGCCTCGATAAGAATCTTATCCCTCAAACTTTGCGTACCTAATCTGTCTTTAGCAGACAAAAAAATCTTAGGATTAAAATCATTAACCTTACTTCTTTCTTTTTTATCTATGAGATCAGACTTGTTCAAAACATAAATCAAAGGCTTATCAATACCCTTCACTAAATGCTCATTATAAGTACCCCATGGATCCCTCGCGTCCAAAACAACAAGTACCAAATCTGATTTTCTTATAACATCTTTAGTCATACTTTCGAACTTCATACAAAAGAGGTAGTGCAAAGCTTTATTAAAAACTTGTCTATTACAAAAAATTGATGGATGAAAAAGATTACCTAGTAATGTTACAAGCATTAAAAGACATACCCTTCGGCGTGGGCAAAAAATTGTTGTTTGACTTTTTAAGAGGAGATATAAGAAACGAAAGCATAAGAAAAAACTACCTCGACATCCAAGAAACCTTCGGCGGCTTAAGCTATGAAGACTCAGAATTAGAAAGCTTACTGGAAGATTTAAAAAGAAACAAACTAGTAGAGTATCAACAAATACAATACTTTAAAGTGTTAAGCATTACAAAAAAAGGCTTAGAAGAACTAAAAAATCCTAGCTTGCATCAAAAAAAACTAGCTATAAAATACAACTCTAGAAAAAACACATTCTCAGAAAAAGAAAAAAAATTATTCGGAGAATTCGATTTCTTCTTAAAAGGACTTAACGATTCTCAAAAAAAAGCTGTGATTGACGAATCAGAAAATGTATTGTGCTTAGCAGGCCCGGGCACTGGCAAGACTAACGTGTTAATAAAAAGAGTAGAATACAAAGCCAGATTCAAAGGAATAAAACCTTCAAATATACTCTGCATTACATTCACTAGGAAAGCTCGTGACGAAATGAAAAAAAGACTCTCCGCCATAAATGCAGAGGTGGAAACATTCAACAGCTTCGCTGAAAAAATAATAAAGAAAAACGGCGTTGACGGCAAGATAATAGAATTCAAAGACAAAATATTCCTAGTAAACAAAGCATTAGAAAAAAATAACATAGACAAACAAGAAGTAATAAATTACTTCCCTAAAAGAAAAATAAGCAAGAAAAACAAAAACGAGTTATTCTTAGAATTCGTAAACGATTGCTTCTCAGTAATAGATTTCTATGCCCGTAGAGAAAAAGAAATAGACGAATTCTACCTGGGCAGCAGTAAATATTATGAAGAAGCTATGTTACTATACAAAACAGCTAAAACAATAACTGGGTTAAAAAAAGAATATAACTTCAGAGATTATAACGATCAACTGTTAACCCTTAAAAAAGTATTAAAAAATAAAAAAATAAGTTATGATCACGTACTAGTAGACGAGTATCAAGACGTGAACGATTTACAAGTAGACATACTAGACTTATTAGATAAAAAAAGCCAATTCGTAGTTGGAGATCCTAGGCAGAGCATATATGGCTGGAGAGGCTCCAATATAGAGCACGTTCTCAAATTCGAAGAAAAATACGATGCTAGTGTTGTAAGTCTTGAAAAAAACTATCGTTCAAGCCCAGCGGTTGTAAATCTTTCTAACAAAATAATAAGCACCATGGGCTTGCCTAAAATAGAACCTGCTCTTAATTACGAAAAAGATTTGAAACTATTAAATTTTAAAACAGACATTGTAGAATACGAATTCGTAGTCCAAAGAATATTAGCTAGCGAGTATAAAAAACATGACATATTCGTCCTCACAAGGACAAACAGACAATTAGACGACGTCTCGGATTATTTCCAAAAAAGAGGAATACCTTACAACAAAGCAAGTGAAGATAATCCTATGGTTGTAAAAGGTAAGGTTTTCTTAGGCACTGCGCATAGTGCTAAAGGATTAGAAGCGGAGATGGTATTCTTGGTGGGTTGTCATTCTAATAATTATCCTTGTAAATACTCTGACAAGCCCGTTCTTGACCTAGCCACTGAGGACTATGACAGGGTAGAAGAAGAAAGAAGATTGTTCTACGTAGGTATAACCAGGGCTAAAAAGTCTTTATACATAACTTACACAGGTAATCCTACTTGGTTCTTGGATGAAGAATCCATAGCAAGTATTAACACAAGTTCTAATAAGAATAAAACAAGGTCTTTGTACGAGGCTCTTATTCGTTGGAGGGATGAGAAAGCCTCCGAGGCCGGTATTAGTAAAGATTTGTTCTTAAAAGATAATGTTTTGTTCGAGATCAGTCAAAAGCAGCCTCTAGATGAGTATGAATTATCAAGTATAAATGGTTTAGATTATTCTAAAGCTTATAAGTATGGTGAAGAAATAATAAGTATTGTTAAAAATAATTAGTTAAAACCTGTTTTTAAATACTTCTTCAAAGCAAATCTATATAGTAAATGAAGTATTACCGCCGTTAAAGTCAATTCGATTACCATATTTATCTCCTAGTATACATATTTGTTTATATATTTTTTGTTTTTTAAAACCTAAAGAAACTAAAACCGAACTTATTCTTCTCATAATTAAGCAAGAAAATACCAACCACAATCATAATAACGCCTAAAATAGCCCTGAAAAAAGGAATAATATAATCGTGAATAAGAACAAGACCTAAAACAATAAGCGCAATACCACCTATTATAAACATATAATTCTTAACTTCCGGTTGGATACTCACAATTGTACTTTTCATTTTGTTAATATAATCGGCTCATCAGCGACATAAACAGTATGCTCGGACTGACTAACCAAACCTTTGCTAGTATCCCTCAAGGGAGGATGACTTCTTATTAAATCTTTCTGTTCCAACTCTCTAATTGCAAAATTAACCCTTCCTTCGCCATACTTCTTAATAAGCCACCTCGTCGTAAAAGGAAGCTCGTCTAAATCCTTTAATACATTCCTAGTAATCATGCTACGCACAGGTTTTTTATTAACAAGACTATACACAGTAGCATTCCCTGATTCTTGAACAATACCACTGCCTTCGCTTGCGAAAGGCTCTATAGCAACAACCATACCTTCCTCTAAAACAGTATCATCTTTAGTATCAAAATTAGGCATAGAAGGACTAGTATGAACCTTAAACCTCGCCAATCCATGACCTGATAAATTCCTAACAGGCTTAAAACCTCTCTTTTCAATCTCTCTCTGTATAACACGACCAACCTCTCCAATAGTCACGCCGGGCTTTATAACACTCAAAGCAGCATCCAAAGCAGCATCTGAAGCCTCCACCAAATCTTCCCGCCCATTCAAACTAACTGTACGGGCATTATCACCTATAAAACCATTAACATGAGCCCCAACGTCTAATTTAATCAAATCCTTGCCTATAACTTCCTCAGAGTCAACACTACACTGGTGAGCGGCAATATCATTCAAAGAAATCTGAGCAGGAAAAGCAATTCCTCCTCCATTACGAATAATGTAATTCTCAACCTCGTCCAATACATTAACTATCTTAACACCTGGCTTAATCATACTAAGGCCGTGATTCAAAGCATCCCTAGCAAGCTTACCTGCTTTCTTATAATCTTCCAAACCTTCCATAAAATAAAAGGATAAAGCCATTATTTTTAAAATTTTAGTACAAAATAGCTATAACTTTCCTATCTATCTGATCACACCTTACTCTGCCAGGATCATTAACAGGATTATTATCGCCTTTCAAGACAAAATAAGCTCCTTCTTCGTCTTCATCTTTATGAACTACACGATGTATAATAACCCTATTATCTTTCTTATAAGAAACAATATCTCCCACACTTATTTCATTCGGACAAGCGGGCTCGACTTGTAAAGCATAAGAATCTTTATTTATAACAGGCAGCATACTGCCTGTATCTTCAAACTTAGCCCATTTAACACCAGGGACATTTAAAGTAACGTGATTTTGGAATACTCTTACGTCGTCTTGCTCTATAAAACTACTTGGAGTAATGCCATTATTAGTTCCGCTTTCAGGAGTCTCCAAACTAGGTTCTTCCGATATAGCATCTGATAAAGGCAATACTAAGGAAAGCATAAAAGCCGTTATTATCCCTAAAGCATACCCCCAAAATAATTTTTTCATCAAACAGTAGTAAAGAAACCAACTATTTAAATGTTATGGTTATTTACAACTATGAAGTAACAAAAAACAAATAGTTAGTTTTTTAATAAAACAAAAAATAACCAAATAAGATGCAACTCCACACAACCAAGTTAGAAATACAAGAACTAGTAAAAGCCTGGCTAGCCATAAGCACAGCCTTCACAATTCTACTATCAAATATGCCTATAGGAATAATAAACGTATTCATAATAAGCCTACTAACAGTAGGACTAGGATTCCTACTACACGAACTAGCACACAAAATAACTGCACAAAGATACGGATGCGAAGCAGAATTCAGAGCAAACAACACAATGCTAGCAATAGCAATAGCCACAGCATTCCTAGGATTCATATTCGCAGCCCCAGGAGCAGTAATGATAAGAGGCTTCATAACATACAGAGAAAACGGAATAATAAGCATAGCAGGGCCCCTAACAAACCTAGCACTAGCCCTACTATTCCTACCACTAAGCCTAGCACCAGGAATACTAGGAATAACAGGACAAATAGGATTCCTCGTAAACGCAATACTAGGACTATTCAACATGCTACCAATCAAACCATTAGACGGAAGCAAAGTCCTAGCATGGAACAAAAAAATATACGCCGCGACAACAATAATCTTATTAATAACAACAATATACGCACTACTATGAAATGCGAAATATGCAAACAAAAAATAGAAGAAACCTTCTTAGAAAAAATAAAAGGCACGTACATAAAAGGAAAACCAGTCTGCAGCGAATGCCAAAAGACACAAACAGACAAAATAAAAGAACTATAACATTATTCGCCTCTGTAGCACAGCGGTAGTGCGTCTGCCTCGTAAGCAGAAGGTCGCGAGTTCAAATCTCGCCAGAGGCTTAAGTTCTAAAAAAAATAATTATTAGTTTAGTACGCAAACAGGGACGCACTGCATAGTACAGATAACGTCTGGATAATCAGGATCATGCCTACAAGCACTCTCACACTCATAAAATTCTCCACCTAGCTCATCACAAAAATCCTCGGATACGTACTCACACTCACCATGCTCTTCTAAATAAGTACCGCCTCTCTCTTCACACAAACTAGCATAATCACTTAATTCTTCGTAAAAAACATTCTCCCCGTCACTACACTGCCTAGGATGACTTTCCATAACGTCATAGCCGGCCTCCATGCATTCTTCAAAGTTGTTAACTTCCATACTGGCTTCGCATCCTGCCAACAAAAGTACTCCTAATAATATGTATATTTTCATAAAATCGTAATAAGGTGAAACACCTTAAAAGGCTTTCTATTTAAAAAGAGAATAATTTAAATAAAGAATAATCCTCAACCTAATAATATGAAATCCAAAGCATTAATATTACTAATAACAGGCATGGCTTTATTATTAATAACATCAGCAACTTACTTAATACCACAAGAAGAAGTCTTAGAAGCTCAAGCTTTAAGAGCCGAACCAGATATGCCTGAAGAAAGGACGGACCTAAGAGTATTATTCTTTGGGATAAGCACGGGATTCATAATATCTAGTTTGTTAATCTACGTCTTAGAAACAAGACAAGTATTGAAATTAAGCCGTGAAGAGCAAATAATCTATAACTATGTAAAGCAAAACGGTAAGGTATATCAAAGCAGTATAGCCAAAAAATACGGATGGTCAAAAGCCAAAGTATCTAGGAACATAAACAAATTAGAATTTAAAGGCTTGATAAAAAAAGAACAAAAAGGAATGACTAACGAAGTTTCAATAAGATAATTTTATATACTAATTAAAACAATAAATAAAGTCATGATTATAGGCATAACCGGCTTAATAGGGGCTGGGAAGACAAGCGTAGTCGAATTATTAAAAGAAAAAGGATTCGAGCATTTAAGTGTTAGGGATTACATAAATCAAGAATTAGAAAAAAGAAATCTTGAAAAAAACAGAGATAACATGAGAGTTATAGCTAACGAGTTAAGAAAAAAACACGGCTCTTCTTACATCGTAGAACAACTATACCAAAAAAGCAAAGGTAAAGTAATAATAGAAAGCATAAGAACCCTCGGAGAAGTAAAAGCCTTGAAGAACAAAAAAGACTTCATACTATTAGGAATAACAGCCGATCCAAAAACAAGGTATGAACGTATACACAAAAGAAAATCATCAACGGACAATGTTTCATTCGAAGAATTCAAACGTCAAGAATCATTAGAGAATAACACGTCTGAAGACGAGCAGAACCTAAAAATTTGTCTGAAAAACGCCGATTACACCATAGAAAACAACGGAACTTACCAAGAATTAGAAAACAAAATAAAAAACTTAATAGCCGAGTTAGATTTATAAATAAACCTTTATTATCGTTTAAAAAGGTGGTTTCTTAAATGCCCAAGGAATATAAAGAAACATATATGCGAAAAACGACAACACTCGACGACCATCCAATCGTTGAAGGCTATGACTTCGAAAAAGACTTCGATATTCAAAAATTCTTAGACTCTTACAACAACACAGGCTTTCAAGCAACAAACCTGGGCAAAGCCATAAGCATAGCTAAGACTATGCAAAGAGAAAAAGTAACAACTTACTTAAGCATGACAGGGAATGTAATAAGCAGCGGCTTAAGGGAAATCATAACTTACCTTGTAAAACACAAATATATAGATGTAATAATAACAACAGCCTCAGGAGTTGAAGAAGACATAATAAAGTCTTTAAGTGATTTCAAAATAGGTCATTTCGAAACCCCTGGTAAATTATTATTCGAGCACGGCGTAGGAAGAATAGGAAACTTATTCGTGCCCAATGACAGGTATTTAGAATTAGAAAAATTCATCAACCAAACATTCAAAGAACTCCCAAGTGACTTAACACCCTCCGGGATTGCCAGACACATAGGAAGTAAACTAGATAATAAATCTTACTTGTACTGGGCTTACAAAAATAATATACCTGTCTACTGTCCTGGAATAGTAGATGGTTCATTAGGAGATCTGGCCTTTTTCGAAAAACAAAGAAATAAAAAATTAAAAATAGACGTGATGAGCGATCATCAAAAATTAATAAACCATGTATTAAACCAAGAAAAAACAGGAGCCTTAATACTGGGAGGAGGCATAGCCAAACATTACTTATTAAATGCTAACATATTCAGAGACGGTCTTGATTACGCAATTTATTTAAACACCGCGGACGAAGCTTATGGAAGTGACTCAGGCGGTAATGAAGAAGAAGCTAAGACTTGGGCAAAAATAAATATAAACGGGCAGCACGTAAAAGTAAAAGCTGACTTTACAATAACACTACCATTATTAATTGCTGGGGCGTATAAATGCAAGAAATAATACTTTTAATAATACTAATATTATTCGGAAGTGGACTATTTAGCGGAGGGGAAGTAGCCCTCGTATCCGTTTCTAAGCTAAAAGCTAAAGAATTACTAGATACAAAAAGAAGAAACGCTTATTACCTTTATAAACTAAAAGAATCATTCTCAGAGACCTTAATAACAATACTAATAGGTAATAACCTTGTAAATATATTAGCATCTGCTATAGCCACGAAGATAGCCATTGACTTATTCCAATCAGCAGGAGTGGGTATAGCAACAGGTGTGATGACATTATTAATACTGACCTTTGGAGAGATAATACCTAAAACATTCTCTGCTAAGCACGCTGTAAAAATAAGCTTGTTAATAAGCCCTATAATTTACTACCTCAGGATATTATTAACTCCTTTAGTGAATACATTCCACTTATTAAGCGATGCTGTAAACAAACTAGGCAGGCCGAGTGATGAAGAAAAAATAACGGAAAACGAGCTAAAATACATGGTCAGAATGGGAGCTCAACAAGGAGAGATAAAAAAAGACGAGAATGAAATGATACAGAACATACTAAGATTTGACGACACCGTAGTATCTCAGGTCATGACTCCCCGTACAGAAATATTCGCCTTGAGACACGATACTAAAATAAAAGACGCAATACCAAAAATTGCGGGTAACAGATTCTCAAGAATACCTATTTATAAAAACAAATTAGATAAAATAATAGGCGTCGTGGTAGCCAGGGACTTATTAGAAGTATTAGACAAAAAAAGCGGCGAAAAAACCTTAAGTCAGATAACAAGAGATGTATTATTCGTTCCTAATAATAAAAATAACGATGTCTTATTAAGAGAACTTCAAAAGAAGAGTAGTCACATGGCTATTGTTGTAAATGAGCACGGCGGCGTAGAAGGATTAGTAACCATAGAGGACTTACTAGAAGAAATAGTAGGGGAGATATTTGACGAATCGGATGAGATAGAAGAGTTAATAACGAAAGAGAATAATGGAAAATACAAAATAAAAGGAAAAACCCCTCTAAGGTATTTAAACAAAAGATTAAACTTAAACCTTCCTATAGACGAGGACATTAACACATTGGCTGGTTTGTTACAAAAAGAACTTGCTAAAGTCCCCGTCAAAGGAGACAAATACAAAATAGAAAAACACAACATATCTTTAAAAGTTGAAAAAACAGAAGGTCCTGTTATAGAAGAAATAACTTTAAAGAAAAACTAAAAAATTTTATGATACTCACTTATAATATCTATAAGAACTTCCTCTGATAACTCTTCTAGCTTATCATGGACTAACAATTCAGTATCCAATTCTTCAGCCATCTTATGTATCTTTTCAGAATCGCTAAGAGAATAAAAATAAACCTTTCCCGCTGTATCTATTAAGTTCTTAACACTGATTTCTTCTTTGGAAATAATAACAAACATGGCTTTATACTTACCTTCTAAAGACTCCACATTATTCTCGTCAGTAATAACTAGGAAGCTATCCTTATCCAAACCCTTGTCTGATCTTAAAACCTTGAATCCTCTACTAACAAGGGCGTCTTCCAAACCAGCTAATTCGTCCTTCCAAGGAAATATATGTACTTTCATCTTAAACCCTTACTCTGCATTTTTTGCATCATCTTTTGAATATCCTTTTCACTGCTGCCTGGCTTCATCATCTTCATCATCTGCTTACTCTGCTGATACTGCTTTAATAATTCACGCACT
>CAZAFP010000006.1:0-13116 GCA_964484835.1 uncultured Methanosarcinales archaeon | reverse complement strand
AGAAACAGAAAATTAGTAATAACACTGCTTAAATAAAACCACCCATTAATCTATCAAATAAAAGATTTGAAAAGAAGTAAACACATAAAGCAATCAATATAAAAATAGGAATTAGCTTGAAATCTTCTTTTACACTTCCTTTTCGTATGACATTAACAATAGACGCAGAAAAAAGAGATGTTAAGAATATAATGACGACAGAGAATATTTGAAAATCTAATATGGAAACGCCACTAGTGTCAAAACTGAAAGACTGAAAACCACCACTAGTGTCAAAATCAATATCGCCAGTTATATCATTAACAATAGTAAGTAATTGAGTACTAAGAGCAAGAAGCAAAGGAGCAGCGACTATACTACCCACACCGATAAAAATAGCATAAGTCATGACACTAGCAGAAATTTCTTTACGCATCAACCTAGTCTCATAAATATTCTCTGAAATCTTATTAAGCAACTCAGACAACTCACCACCAGATCTTATACCTTCATTGATTAAATTAACAGATTCTTTTAACATACTACTATCATACTTATCAGCAAGCTTTTGTAAAGCAACATCCAAATCTTCACCAGCAACAGTCTCCTTAGCAATCTTCTCAATTTCATAAGTTAAAATTCCAAACTTGCTCCTGACAGACAACCACAAAGCCTTATCAACAGGAAGACCAGCACTTATATTAACAGAAGCCAATTGTAAAAAATCAGGAAGATGCTCTTCTATCTCCCTAACACGTTTCAAAAGCTTCAATTCTAAAAAAGCCAAAAACGCTAAGTGCATAATTATATAAGATAAAATACCTAAAGAAATAGAAACAAACATAGTCAAAGGAATTAACGTATCTATAAGACCCGCACCCATATTATAACCAAAGAAAAGAATGACAAAAGCAACAGTCAACATAATACTTAAAGAAGATTTTATTATACCATTATTAATATCCCTAGGAGATTTCTCAATATCGACTTTACTTAAAAAATCTTCATAAATCTTTATTAAAGAACGCTTTTCAACAACATCTTTATTATCAAACCTAGTAGATATGCTACTCTTCCCCTTTTTATTTTTTTTCTTACCAGACATTTTCAACCACTTAACGAAGGCCTCAAACTTTTAATAATAGATAAAAACATGAACTGTATAAAGCCAATTATTAACGCAATAGAAAAATAATGAATTAAACTAAGATTCAAACCAAGCATTGTAGCCATAATAATAAACATAGTAATACCCAGGCTAGGAATTATAATACTAACCATCATGAAAAACATAGCCATAGGACTTAATTTTTTACCGTACTCATCCACAGCAATCTTCTGATCTTTAACTATATGATTAACAACCCTTTTTAAACTATCCGTAGGGTCAGTACCTGTTTTTAAAGAATTTAAAATCTGCCATAAAATCCTACGCATATTCTGAGAAGGCACGACTATCATAGTTTCATTAATAGCATCCTCCATATCGGTACCCAGATAAACTTTATGAATTATATCCCCAAAATAAGAACCAGAATATTTGTAATTCTTTTCCATATTCTTAAAAGCTTTATCTAAAGGAACTCCAGAGCTCAATTCTATAATCAAAAAGTTGGCCGCGAAAATAATTTCGGAGTCAACCTCTTTTTTAATTTTCATTATCTTAAAATCAACAAACCTTATTAGGTAGATAAAAAGCAAAGGAGTGTAAATTAAAAAAGTTAAGAAAACCAAAATATTAGGTATGAACAAGAAAGAGATGAAAGCCAGAGCCAAAGATAAAAATAAAGAAGTTTTCAAAATTTTCTCAATATAACTATCAACACTATCAACAATACCTGCTTGTTTTAATTTTAAATCTAATTCAGGCATTATTTTTTTCGCGAATTTCTTAATAATAGGATGAACCATTTTTTTTAATTAACCCGATCTCTTTAATAAACTGATCAAATCTTTTTTGTTAGAAGTACCGTACATTTTTTCAGATAATTCTTTATAACCGAAAGATTTGGCAGTCCAATTAGCAAAATCATTTTTCTGCTTCGTGACATAATTCTTAAAGTCTTTATCAGACATATCCTTTAAAGCAGTTAATAACTCTCTTAATGAATATAAATACTCATTATTATCAAGTTTGAAAGCCTTAGATTTTGAAACTTTTTTATCAAGTATAGTCTTGCCAACGTCTTTATCCACCCTAACAGATTTTTCTATGTTAGGAAAGTCTTTATTGGAATTAATATACTTCATCAAATTATCTTTTTTAGTATAATATTCCGCTATTATCCTACCGACACTATTAACTGTTTTAATATTTTTTTTAACTAAATAATTTAAGACCTTAGCCTTCTCTTTTTGCTCTTTTTTAATATCATTCAAGGACATACCTGTGAATAAAGATATATTATTGTATAAAGCCTTAGACTTGCCAACATTAACCAATTTATCTTTTTTAGCATCATACCTCATTATAACATTAGGAGAACCATCTTTCAAAATCTCGGCAATTTCAAAAGTTCTTCTCTGACCCGTTCTTCTATTTCTAAACTGAACAACCACTAAAGATATCGCGGGAATCATAATCTTAGGAACATCCAAAGGAGGATTAGTAAGCCTATCTATTGTTTCTTCAGCACTATTAGCGTGGAAAGTAGCATAAACACTATGACCTGTATGTATAGCCTCAAATAAAGTTTCGGTTTCTTTTTTTCTTCTTACTTCACCAACTATAATACGATCCGGCCTCATCCTAAGGCTGTTTACTAACAAATCACCCATGCTAACCTGACCCTTACCCTCTGCGTTAGAAATGACAGTGTTTAAAGGAACCCAATGTAAAAACTTAGGAAGTTGTATTTCCCTCGTGTCTTCAATACTTATGATTCTTTGATTAGGAGGGAAAAAACTAGATAAAACGTTTAAAGTGCTTGTTTTTCCAGAAGCAGTACCCCCTGCTATTATAGCAGACATTTCATACTGCATAGCCATCCAAATAAGTGCTAAAGATTCAGGATCTATAGTTTTAGATTTTAAAAACTTAGTAATAGTCCAAGGATCCCTGCTGAACTTCCTAATAGTTATAGTATTACCTTCCGTACTCACAGGAGTTAAAGTAGCGTTAACCCTATCACCAGCATCTAAATTAGCATCTAATAAAGGATTCAAAACACTAATCTGTCTACCTACACGTCTTCCTATAATGCCAGCGTAATGTTTTATTTGTTCTTCATCATTTAGCTTAACATTAGTTTTAACCCATCCATGTTTTTTATGATAAACCCAAATAGGCTCATTGCTTTGATTTATTACTATTTCTTCAAGATTAAAATCGTTCATTAACAATTCTAACCTGCCAAGCCCCAAACTTTCGATTTTTAGATAAGTTCTTAAGAACTTAGCCGTATCAGAATCACTATCAGGAAAATATTTTTTTGTTAAAACATCAATCATCTCTTCAAATCTTTCTTCAATAGCATTTTGTTTTTTATAATCGCTAATCTCTGCAATGCCAAGATTTACACGATTAATAAGTTCTTGCCTTACTTTTTCTAATATCAAAAGAGTGGTTTCACTTAAAACACTAACATCTAAAAAATATAAAGGAACAAACTCATCACTTGTGTATTTGACTACTATCTCAACAGGAATATCCTCGGCGTAATAAGTATAATTATCTAATACTTGCTCGTTTGAACTCTTAAACTTGTTTGCCTTTTTTACTGTGCTTTTTGTTTTTTTACCAGATTTTTTTTTATCGACCATTTTTGTCCTTCTCAACCTTTAATCATATTAATCAAAGAATCTAGTTTTTTACTTACTTTTTTTCTTCTAGATTCATAATCAGAGATTTGTTTTTCTATTTCGTTTTCGAAAGATTTCAATTCTTTTTTTGACTTGATAGAAGCATAAGAATTTACTTTCTGACTTAGTTTCTTAAGATTTGTTTTCAAATCCTCACTTTCTTTTTCTATGAAATCTATATTATCTTCAATTTTTAATTTTCTATCAAAAAGTTTGTTAAAAGAAGACATAATCTTTTTACTATTGTCAACATTAGCGCTGATATGTTTTGTTTTTTCTTTAGCATTACTTAATAAAATATCTTGTTCTTTTTCTATTTTAATTCTTTCTTTTTGAATCCAATTAACTAGTTTAACCACCGATTTTTTCTTGCTTAAATTAATTTCTTCTTCTAATTTCTTAAATAAAGCTTTAGAATCTTCTAATTCACGCTTTTTAGAAACAATATCCCTTTCTAATTCTTTAACACCAAGTTCTGTTTGTTTTAATTTTTCTTTTCCTTTATTTAAAAAATCATTTAATTCTTCTTTATTTTTTTGTAAGCTGACTAATTTTTTTTCCTTTGAAGAAATATCATCTACAGATTTATTTAATTTAGTTACTAACTGGTCAAAAGTTCGGTTTTTCTTTTCTATATCTTTTAATATAGCATCGTTTTCTTTTTTATAAGTATTTTTTTGATTGATTATTTCTTTTTCCAAATTTTGCTTTAAATTTTCATAATTTTTCAAATCCTCTATATCTTTCTTGACCGCATCCATCTCGGATTTTATACCTTTATGAATTTTCTTATATTCCTTTTTTATTTCATCAAAACCTACTTTTTCTTTATCTAACTTGTTTATAGTAGATTCTATACGCCTACGAAAAGAATCTTTTTCAGATACTACTTTTTTACCAATTTCCAAAGCCTCTTCCTTAGTACCTTCCAATTTAGACAAGGTTATTCCGAAAAAGCCATATCTTATAGATATCCTGCCTTTTTGTTCTAAGAATTCAGCCCATTCTTTAAAAGTATCTTCGCTAACACCTAATTCTTTAGCCGCTTGAGAAGATTTTATATTATCATGACTATTAACTAAATCTACTAATTTATCAGCTCCAGTTTTTATATTTTTCATAGATAGTGAGATAATGAGACGTCATCCCTTATATAATTTTTGTAGCTACTTAAAAATTAACAATTAGTTGAATAGCTACTATCCGACAAGCCATACAAGTCCAATCTGTCTTCGGGCAACACTAAATGTAAATCTTCAGGAATTTGCGTGAAATCACAAGCAAGATCCTCAATTTCTAAATCATTAAAATAAATAAAATCAACTTTAGGCCTGGCTAAGTCAACAGGTATATCTTGTTGGGATAAATCTCTTAAATAAACAATGCTTTCAATACCAAATTCACTAGGCTCAAGGTCATTTTCGAACCTTTGCAAAAACGAAGGAGCATCATCAGACTCTACGTAATGACCATTCCTTATATGTTCTTCTAAAACAGGACCTGAATCTAAAGATTGATTTTGAGATCTTATAATATTAGGAACCCTATTTTGAGTCATAACACTATACAAAGGATCTCTTAAGCCATATATGGATATTTCACTAGAAAATTCTTTAGTGTAGTTCCACTTAGCAGTTTCTTGAACGTCCAAAATAAATATATTCATAAAAACACTTAATTCTACATCCCAAGGACTCTTATGTTCTAAACTTACATTAATAATACTATAATTTGCTTTTATACCTCTTTGTTCGGAAATAGCATTCAATCTTTTAAAATAATCTTCCAAACTAGATTCATCCATCAATATAGCCGAGCTACCTCTTATTGTCCCATCACTAATAGCTTCAGCCATGACACTTTCCTTATCATCGAAAAACTCGCCGCTTACAGAGACATAATCTTCCATTGCTACAAAAGCCCTATAACCAGTTATTTCTAAAACCCTTACAACATCAGAGTTAACATCTTTTATGAAATCATCCATAGCATATATTTTAGAACTTTCTATCCTCTGGGATTCTTGAAACTCAAATGCTTGATGGGATAAGAATATTAGTAATAAACTGACTGTTAAAAAGCTCACAGTCAATAAATAAACCATTCCTTTTTTATTCATTTCCAAACCTCCAATTTAGAAATAACAGGACCCCATAAGAAAGGCACTTCTTCAAGCACTGTCGTAGTAACTTCTAAATCTAATTCGTTAATATTAATAAGAACCCTACCATTAGAGTTAGTATCTAATTGTGTTAATAATTTATGCATAGCAACATCATAAGTATCTTCAGAGTTATAGACTATATTGTCCGGTTGATAAAAACACTCATTGTTCCCTTGATAATCAGAAGGAACATTAATAATTTGTTCATCCCCATCTTCAAACGCCACAGTCCAACTACAACCTTCATTTAAAGAGTACACATCAGTTCTTGCAGTAGCAGAAGGTATTAAAGCATCATAAATCAATCTGTCATTTCCAAAACATCCTGTTCTGTTAGTAGGAGAATTTCCAGTTTCTAAAAAGATATTATTATAACCTGATTGAAGCGTGCCAGGATTTACATGTATCTCAAAAGGATCTCCTAAACGATGATAGGGAACATAATAATTTGAAAGATTAAAAACAGTTACTCCGTTAGAAATTACCAAGTCAGACCAGTGAGGACCTGAATAAGAAGCAACTTTAGCATCAGTTATTTCTAAACCATCTGGTATGAATACTGTATTATTACACTGATTTAAAGGCTCTTCCATAACTACAGAAATTTTACCCGGGGAAGGTTCATCTATCAATGGTTGAAATTCAAAATCTATGTAGCTATTGAGTAAATTAGATTCAACTTCACCTTCTAATACATTAACAGTTTGGTTTTCTTGTTCTATCCTAGTCAATATTTCATTTGAAACATTCTCATAAATGAGTTGTAATTCTTCATTATCCTGACTATGTTGATATGTACCATTACCTATTTGAGCAACTTGATCTAATACAGTCCCTGCGAAATCACACTCGTTTTCAAAAGGACCGAATCCTATTGTGAACATAGTAACATCTAAGTCATTAACTATCCTGTCTGATGAAAAATAAAGACTATTTGCAGCTTCAGGATTATCAATACACTCTTGACACTCTGAGTCTCTTTGATTAGGAGGGCAATTACCTGGGCTGTTACAAATACCACTACATTGAAGATTACCATAATCCACACTTTCACTTAAACAAGAACCATCAGGACAATGCGTAGGTATTCCATCAGTCATTACAACAACGAATTTCTTTCTTGATTCATTGCTATACTGATCAAGTATTTCATATGCTTGATTCACAGCACAAGAAATACAACTATACCCTCTGCCATTACTAAAGCTTCCCATATAACCTTTTATAGCTTCTAAGTCTTCTGGATTGTTATAGTATTTGATGTCATTGTCATACATATAAACAGGCCATAACCTGTTACCAGAATAGTTTAAAACATTATCCGCGAATTCTTTATTTAAACAAGTAGCCAGGTCAGTTCTTCTGGTTTCTGAATCATCTAATGCATCTTCACAAGCAGATCTTCTATTACCCATTCCCCAATTATCAATAGCTCTCATCATACTTGTTGAATAATCTGAGATCAAAATAACATCAGCATCTCCTGATTCTATAATTTTTTCTACCGTATCATAAGAAGAAAATCTTAAAGGAACTGTATTATTACTTATAAGATCATAATCTAAATTAGCTTGGTTCTTCAAAAAATCGTTTGTTAAAGTTATATTGTAAAATCTAGGATTACTCCCTGTAACTTCACCTTCAATACCTTGTTCTAAATCTCCCTCATCATTATTCAAATCTATTATTCTCTCACCAATGCTAATATAAGCAGAGTCATTTGTCTCATAAGCAAGATTCACTTCCATATTTTCTAAAATACCTTTTATATAGAAAGAGTCGAATAAATTAGCAAGACCTCTTATCTGAGGCAAGTTATACCTTTCTACACCATAATCTTCTTCTTCATTTAATACGTCGGTTCTATAACTTATCCTGACTAAACCACCCGCGGCGTAACTATCTTCTAAATCCCCTTCAAACTTTATTTCAAATTCATTCATATCTTTTTCTATTAATTCCTTACAAGAAGGCAAACTCCACGAATCAATAGATAAATTTTCAGCATTGACGTTGAATAAGTTACCGTCTTCATTAGGACATTGAACCCCATTTATGTAAAAATGAAAATTGCTTGCAAAATCTCCTTCCAAGTAAATTTCTTCTATCCTAGATTCATTTATATCCTGAGGGAGTGGTTCTCCTAAGAAAGAAATATTACCTTGGCCTACGAAGCCTCCTAAATATGCGTAACTATATGATTTCTTATTTTTTATTCTCTTCAAATAAGCAGAAGAACTAGCACCATCAAGAGGCATTTCTTCATCTACTCCTGTTAATAAGCGAGTTACAGAATAAATATTTTGATTCTCTGAATCTTCTTTAGAAACTAAAACTTCGTCATCGATTGTTAATCTAACTCCGTAATCATCTTTTAAAACATCCTCTGCTAATATATTAAAAACTTCCTCTGTTTTTTGTGTTTGATTAGTCGACCAATAATAACCTATAAGTTCGAGTAAAGACTGGTTTAAATCTGATATGTTACCATTATTAATTTCTTGTTCTAAGAAGTCGTTTTCTATTTCATATATCTTTAGTTGATCCATAGCCGTGGCCAAGTCCCTTGCAGTATAAACATCCTGATCAGATATACTCGTATCAAAATCTGCATTTATTAATAGTATAACTACACCTATTAGTAAAAATGAGGATAGCAAAGCATCCGTTGTATAATACATACCTTTTTTATTTCCAAACATAAAGCACCATCTCAATCAAATCAGATTCGTGAATAACATGTCTTTTGCTTATGACTAAGTCTTCGTAATCTAAATCATCTAATTCAAACTCGCAATTATCGCCATGATTTAAATCATAACCATAGCTACAGCTGGTTATATTTAATATTTCCCCACCTGATTTAAATATTAATAAAAAATCATTTTGTAAAATCAATAATTTTTTCTTAAGCTCATAATCTAAATAATCAAAATTTTCCAGTTTATCTTTGTCTAATCTTTCACCTGTGATTAAACCAGGAACTACCACTGTATTTTCATTCCAATCATCAGGAACTCCTTGTGTTAAAAGAATATTTGTTGCATAATAAGAATTTCTGTACATAATTTCGTAATCACTGTCCGAGTCTAAATCTAACATTATGTTAATACTTATTAAAACTACGGCTACGAACAGAGACGTTCCTAATATGAAATCAGCTATCCAAACCTGTCCTTTTTTCATTTTATATATAAAACACCTTCTTTGTTAGTTAGAATATTTTTTCCTTTTGATAAATCTCCTTCCACTGCAGGTATTATAATTATTATATCTCTGCCTTTGAAGTTTATAATAAGCTCGGATCTGAAGTCATTTATTTTTTCAATACTAATGGAGTATTCCCTGTTGTTTATTTCTTCAGGAATATTTATAGTTCTTTCATAGCCTTCATGAACTTCTACTCCTCTTAAAAATTCTTGTTGTAAACTCAATCCGAAGTCATTTAATTTTAAATACGTCTCATTATTTACTTCATTGTTGTAAAAAAAAGCTATGAATGCTAAAAAAGTTAATAGGAGAATCATCGAAAGGCCTCCTACTAATAAGAATTCTAGTGTGATTTGAGCTTTTTTAGATTCTGACAATTTCAACCTGACCCCCTGTGTTTCTAAAAACGAGTCTGTGAGAGCCTTCGTAAGCTTCTATTTCACCTATAATAATAGCTCTTGTAGGCTGGGAAACAGTTATACTTGCTGATCTTCCTCTGACGTTTAAAGATACATAGTTTTCTTCAAATTTCAGATTTTCAACTCTTGGAGGGAAATTTATTTCTTTGACTCTCTGACTTCCTTCTCCCATAAAATATATTTCTTCGGCTGAGAGGACCATTTCTCTTAAAACTCTTTCTGATTGGGCCACTGAAATGTCTGTTTGTACATTTTCTTGTTGTAACATATACACACCTACTAAGGGAAGAATAAGGAATAGTGCAAAGCCGAAAACTAGAAGGTATTCCATGCTAGCCTGAGCCTTACCACCTCTTTTTTTAAAAAACATGATAATTAAGCAGATTTGATTATTTATAAATTTTAGTATGTGAACGTCTTTTAAAGCAAGAATGATGCAAATAAATATTCTAGTATACGAAAAAGCACAAAAATCAAAATATTTATAAATAAATAAAAGTGAGAGGAATAACAACGTTGACAAAATTAACGTATAAAAAAAACAAAAACGAGGTGAAAACAATGAGTAAAAAAGGACAAGCAGCAATGGAATTCTTGATGACATACGGCTGGGCCATCCTAGTAGTTATAGCAGCAATAGGAGCGCTTGCATATTTTGACGTGTTCAGTGCAGATAATTTATTACCTGAAACCACAACTTTTGCAGCACCACTACCTAACTTGGATACAGCTGTAGCAACAGAAAATGCTGACGGAAACATAGAATTAGAGGTCGCGTTCAGAAATAACGTAGGAGAAACAATAAACCTAACAGGCAATGGTGGATCAAACGCTGATTCTTGTGAAGCTATAGAAACAGTAGATGCACATGGTAGCGATGTGGAAGACGGTCTTGTTTCTAGCGGTGATCAATTCCTAATAACATGGGAATGTGACGGAGTAGCCGATAGAATAAACGGAGAATTCTCATTTGAATATGTAAATATGAGAACCGAACAAACAAGAAGCCACGTAGGCGATGTTAGCGTAAGACCTTAAAAGGCCTAAAAAAATATTTTTTTATTTTTTTATTTCTTAAAAACTTATTTATAAATAAAAAAAGAGCCTCTGGTGGGATTTGAACCCACGATCTCGTGATTACAAGTCACGCGCATTACCGCTATGCTACAGAGGCATATAAAGCAAAAGAATAAACCGATTCTTTAAAAATATTACCATAAAAAAAGTCAGAAACTAACTGACGAATTTGTTAGATTTTAAAAACTCTTCAATACTTTCAACAATATTTTCAGATTTGTTTATGACCACAGTATGCTTACCACCAGAAACAGATTTTAAATAACTATTTTGTATCCTCTCATAAATATCTAAAGAGTATTCTTTTCCCAAAATATTATCTTTTTCCCCATACATTACAAGAACAGGAATACTCATATTTTTCAAAATTTTCCCCCGTCATAATTAATTAAATCATCCATATAAGCCAACAAAGTCAATAAAGATGTATGTTTGAATCCATCATACAAATACCAAATATCTGGCTTATTACTATATTTACTTTGATCAAAATCTACCTGATTCATATTAGGCTTAAAATAGTTTTTTAATTTAACAAGAAACCTGGAAAAATTAGGTGTTAAGAAATTCAATTTTTTCTTAGACAATACATTTTTGTAAGTAGAATTTACTAAAATCAAACATTTAACACTAGAAGGAAACTGTCTATAATAATCAATAGCCACCATGCCACCAAGACTGAAACCTATAAGAACAACTTTTTTTATACCTTCTTTTAAAATTATTTCGTTTAAATCTTTAGCTAAACGATCTACATCATAGTTTTTATTAACAGGATCAGGCGATTTTCCATTACCTCTTAAATCACAAGTTAAAGTATTAAAACCTTTTTTTGAAAAAAAAAAACAATTTCTTTTTTCCAAGCAGTCCAATTATCATTCCAACCATGTATAAAAACAAGAGTTACGCCTTTATATCAATTTCCTGTATTTATAGAAAACATTTGTTCCGTCACTCGTTTTTAAAAAACATAGAAAAGATTTATTGTGAATACATTATATAAAAGTTTCCAAGAAGTCATAAGATAATACTAACTACGATAGAGGAAGAAATACCTATTAAAGCACCCGCTAGTACTTGAGATAGTTTATGGCCTCTTACAACAGGAATCTTATCGTTTTTCTTTAATAAAGAATTAAGCTTTTCTGCTTGTAAACCAAGATTATAACGAACCTTGATAGCATCAGAAGCTATTATTATCGTTAATACTAAAGACAACAAAAATAACTCGTCAAAGCCCCTGTTGATTAATAAAGCAGCAGACAAAGAAGAAATTAAAGCAGTATGAAGACTGGGCATACCACCATTAGAAAAGCCCTTATTCAATTCCAAAATATGATCCGTGAAACTAATAATACTTGCTTTTAATAAAACAGCTATCAAATAAGAAGTTAAAATTGAAATTACATAAACTAACATGAAAAAGATAAGAAAATACTAAAATTATAAATCTTTCGATTAAAGTATTCTTCTATAAGCAGTATTTACCAGAACCCAATCTACAAATAAGAATAGTAAAGAAACTATTAATGAAAAAAATGCTAAATTAATAGTGGCATAACCCTCAAAGTTTTCAAAATCGAATTCTTCAATAACACCACTTAAAGAATTAACGTCAGAAGCATGAAAAAACAAACCTCCTGTATCCTCCGCAATCCTCCTCATATGTTCAGTTTCGTAAGCTGCAGTTAAGCCATAATACTCAGGTAAAAACCCAACAGGACCAGATCTAGTACCTAAGGTTATTGAATGAACTACGACATTATTATCCAAAGCATAACGTGTAACCTCTGCAATACTATCACGAACTATAGGAGAAACAGTACCTAAACCATCAGATATTAATAATATAGCTTTTGAATTATTGGAACTTTGTAATAAGTTAGTGCTAGTTATAACTGCATTGGAAAAATCAGTACCGCCAGCAGGAGCTATACCCATATTTATTAATGAAGATCTCACTTCAGTTTTTGAATTAGTAATAGGTTGTTCTATATACGTCACCCCTCCAAAGCTCACCAAACCCACCCCTGTATCTATAGGAAGTGCATTTACGAATTCAGTAGAAAAATCTTTAGCAGCTTCAAAACGAGAAGGTTCTAAATCTGCAGTAGTCATAGAAGGACTTGAATCAATAGCTAATACAAAATCATACTCCGAAACTTGAGTCAAATAATTAAAACTAGCACCAGATAAGGAAATTACTAATAATAAAACAATAATACATCTCAGCGTTAAATGAGTTAAGTTAGAAGTTAATAATCTCTCACCTTTAATTCTTTTTAAAGTTTCATAATTAGCAAACTTCATAGCTTTAGTTTTACTTCTTTTTAAAAAATAGAAATGACTGAATATCAAAATAGGTATGAAGAATAAGAACAACAACATATTCGGATTTGAAAATGATAAATACATTCTTTACCTACCTCTTTTTGATCTTTTATTAAAAAATTTTATTATTTCATC
>CAZAFP010000005.1:0-13217 GCA_964484835.1 uncultured Methanosarcinales archaeon | reverse complement strand
AGTGCCATGATTAGTGGAATCATCAGTTATGTCGTCGTCTTCATCATGAGTATTAGTACCTGCGAGAATCTTTTCACACTCACCATCGTGCACTTCCTCCAAAGTACAACTACCAAATGACTCGTGAGTGTAATCTATACCTGAGTCTATAACACAAACTGTTCTTCCGCCTCCTGTAATATTAACACCGTTAATGACTGTATTCCAAACATCGACAGTATTGGTTATTTCAGTAGTTTGTGATAGAAGAGTAGTGTACTCTCTTTCAGGATAAAAATTTTTTACAAAATCATTTTCTTTAAGATATTTTATCTGAGTGTCATTTAAATTAGCAGATAAAAAATTAGTTCCATCAAAAATCTTATCAATATTCACACCCTCAGGCAGGGACGATTCCAAACCCCTTATAGTATGCTCAGGATCTTGACTCAACAAACCAATACCTTCATAATCATTAAGCTCAATTATGTAATTAGAAGCACCAAGTACAGGGCTTGCTATTACTAAAAATGTTAAGAATAATATGACTAACCTCTTCATAAGTATCTAAAATTGTTTTAAGGTATTTAAAAGTTTTTAAACTTTCAAGCTTGTAATCTTGCTTCTTCCGTGCTGATCCATGCTTATACCATACAAGTTGTCTGCTTCTTGTATGACTCCGTCGTTATGGCTTATTATGACGTATTGTGCTTTCTGGCTGTATTTCTTAACTAGCTTAGCCAGTCTCTCACTGTTTTTCTTGTCCAATGCAGCGTCTACTTCGTCTAAAACGTAGAACGCCGCGGGTTCGTATTCTTGAACAGCGAATATGAAAGCTAGGGCAGTCATTGTCTTTTCTCCACCGCTGAGGCTTCTTATGTCTAAGAATTTCTTACCGGAGAGTCTTACTTTTATGTTCAAGCCGCCTTCCAAAGGTTCTTTTTTATTTTCTAATTCTATCTCTGCTTCTCCTTTAGTGCTTAGCATGCCGAATATGGTTTTGAAATTATGGCTTATCACATCGTATGTTTTCATGAATAATTCTTTTTTCTTGCTGTCTACTTCGTTTATCATTACGAGTACGTCTTCTTGTTCTTTGATTAGTTTTTCTTTTTTCTCGTTTAATTTCTTGTATTCTTCGACGACTTTTTCGTAGATTTCCAAGGCTCTCATATTCACGGCTCCGATGTCTTCTTGCATTTTTTCGAAGTCTTTGATTTCTTTTTGTATGACTTTCAAGTCTTTGTCTTTGTAAATTGGTACTTCTTCGTATTGTTTGTATTCTTCTTCTAAACCTGAAAGTTCGGCTTTTATCCTTGCCATTTCCATGTTTTTAACGTTCATTTCTTGTTCTTTTTTGTTTCTTTCCTCGTTATACCTGAGTATTTGATTTTCTCTTTTGTTGTTGTCTTCAGAGTGCTTGTTTCTTTCGTTGAAGACTTCTTTGAATTTAGCATAGAATTCTTTTGCCCTTTCTTCTTTTTCTTTCAAGTCTTTATTCTTAGATTTTAATTCTTTTTCGAGTTTTTCTTTTTCGTTTTTCAAGTCTTCTTCTTCTCTGTCTATTTGTTTGAATATTTTTTTAACCCTTTCACTTTCTGGGCCGTGGATGTTTTTAATTTCGGATTCTGCATTAGCTTTGTCTATTTTGAGTTGGCTGTATTCTTCGTTTAATTCTGTTTTTTTCTGTTCGTAACTAGTGAGTTCTGCTAGTAATGCGGGGTTTCTGAGGTTGTTTATCTTATCTCTTAATTTTTGTTTTTCTTGTTTTAAACCTGCGAGTTCTCTATTACCGCTGGTGACTTTTTCTATTATTTCCTCTAATTTTTTATCTAATTGTTCGATTTCTTCTTGTAGTTTTTCTTTTTCGTTTTTATCGGCGGACATATCGTCTGAATTAACTCTTAGTGTTTTCTCGAGTGTTATTATGTCGCCTTCCATGTCGGCTTTTAATTCTCTTAAACGGTTGATTTTTTCTTCGTTTTCACTTCTTTTTTGAGTTAGGTTATTAACGACGCTTTCTATTTCATTAAGCTCGTTTTCTAATTTGTCCATTTGTTCTTTAACTTGTTTCTCTGCGAATCCTCCGCCTCTATTTTTGCTTCTGAATCCTCCTTGCATGGAACCGCTTATTTCTATTACGTCTCCTGATAATGTGACCATTCTAACGCTTCCTATTCCTATACTTCTGGCTGTCTTAATGTCTTCTACTACGAGTGTGTTTCCGAATACGAATTCGAAAGCCTTGCTGTATTTAGGATCATAATCTATTAAGTCTATGGCTAAGCCAACAACGCCTTGTTTCTTAAGATTTCTGAGCTGAGAATTTATTGGCTGACCTCTTATTTTATTAAGAGGTATGAAAGTCGCAACTCCTGCTTTTTTGTTCTTAAGATGATTAATGCATTTAGATGCTATCTCGTCGTTTTCAACCACTATGCTTTTTAGTCTTCCTCCTGCCGCTACTTCTAATGCTTGGCTGTGTTCTTGTTTTACATTTCCTAATTCGCTTATTAATCCATGAACGCCGTTCATTTCAAGGTTTAAAATTTCGTTAATTGCCTCGCCACCAGCGGTTCTTTCCCTTAAAGAAAGTGCTTTAGCTCTTAAGCGAGAGTGTTCTTCTTTTTTAGATAATAATTTGGTATGAGCGTTGCTTTGTTGACTTGCGAGGTTGGAGTCCTCCGCCAATGCTTTGCTCAGTTCAGAAGTTGTGTTTTTAAATTCTTTTTTGAGTTGTTTTAGTTTTTCTAAGCTTTCTTTGTTTTCTTTCTCGACACTTAGTAGTTTTTCAATTTTTTCATCAATGCCTTGGAGCTTAGTTTCGTATTTGTCTTTTTCCCTTAAAGTGTTTTGTTGCTCATCCCTAAGCCTGGTTATTTCTTCTTGTTTGGATTCTATTTTTTTATCTATTTCTTCGATTTCTTTGTCTATCTCTGAAGCTCCGTCCAAGTTGTTTTTTTCTTTGAATTTTTTTATACTTTCGTCAACACTTTCTACGCCGTTACGGTTAGATTCTATTTTTTCCTCTATTTCTTTCTTGCTGTCTTCTAATATTTTTATTCTGTTAACAACTTCCTTGTGGTTTTCATTAAGCTCGACTCTTCTGTTTTTTATCTTTTCGAGCTCTTGTTCTATTGCTTTAACTCTTTGTTCGGCTAATGCAGTATCTACTTTTAATTGTTCTATTTCTTTGTTAAGCTCTACTTGTTCTTTCTCTCCTTTTTCTTCAACTTCCTTGTTTAATTCGTTAATTCTTTCCTTGTTCTTGTTGATTACTTCACGTTCCTTGTCTATTTTAGAATTTATTTCGTTTATTTTTTGTTCCGAAACAGCTTTAGCCTTCTCGTTTTTTTCTTTTTCGGCATTTTTAGAGTCGATATTTCTTTTAAGAACTGTGGCTTTGTTTCTTTTTATTTTCTCATCAAGTTCTTTGAATTTCTGAGCTTTATCACGATCTTGTTTTAATTCATCAAGGTGTGTTTTACGCTCTGTTAATATAATATCTGCCTCGGAGATCTTGCCCTTTACTTTCTCAAGTTCTTTCAATGCTTTTTGTTTTTTCTCTTCGTATATGTTAATACCCGATATTTCCTCAATTATATGCCTTCTTTCTATTCCGCTCATTTCGACTAAGCGTACAATATCTCCTTGTAATATTATGTTATAACCGTCAGGGTTTATCTTGGCCCTGCTAAGAACGTCAAGTATTTGTTGTCTTGTTACCGTCTCGTCATTAATACGATAAAGACCTTGACCACTGCTTTTTATAACCCTTGTTATCTTTAGTTCTTCAGTACCTGTGCCGAATACGTTGTTTTCGTTTGAAAAATAGATGCTGACTTCTCCTTCTTTAGCAGGCTTTTTTGTTTTACCACCATTATAGATAAGATTGGCTGTTTTTTCAGCTCTCAATCCTTTAGCGCCTGCTTTTCCCAAGACGAAACATACAGCATCTAAAATATTACTCTTACCACTACCATTAGGACCTAGTACGCAGTTGAAATCATTACCGAAAGGAATCTCGACTCTATTAGCAAAAGACTTAAATCCCTTCAACTCCAGTTTTAATATTCTAGCCATTTCGAAAAAAAATCTCGCTCTTTTTCAAAAAAAATACGATAAATGTTATATAAATTTATCTAATCAATAGTCTTTTTTCTTAGTTAAACTAATATTTTTCTAAGAAAGATTTATATACAACATTCGGAGATTAGAAATTAGAAGAGGTGTGTTTTATTGTCAAAGTCTGTTATAGGTCCTGATTTATACGAAAAAAAAGAAGAGCATTACTGGTTTGTTGAGACAACCGAAGAAGTTCTTAAAGGTTTAAAATCTTCTAAGAAAGGTTTAGAAAAAGAAGAAGCTCTGAATAGAAAAAAAGAATACGGACCTAATGCTATAAAAGACGAAAACAAACTCAACGCTTTCAAACTTTTAGCAAGCAAATTCAACAGCATACTGATATATGTACTTCTTATAACGAGTATTGTTTCTTTGTATTTAGATCAAGTAGTTGAATTCTACGCAATACTGGCAATTATAGCATTTACAGTCATATTAGGATTTGTTCAAGAATATCGTGCGGAGCGGAGCGTTGAAGCACTGGCTAGTTTGACAGCTAAAAAAGTAGAAGTTATTAGGAATAATAAACAAAAAGAAATACTAGCAGAAGACTTAGTTCCTGGCGATGTTGTTGTTTTAAAAAGAGGTTTAATCGTACCCGCGGATCTTAGGATACTGGAAAGTAATAATCTTAGTGTTAATGAATCTATACTTACAGGGGAAAGCGTGCCAAAAGGAAAGAATAGTGAGCCTTTGAAAGACAGCGAGTTAAGTATTAGTGAAAGAA
Source organism: uncultured Methanosarcinales archaeon (assembly GCA_964484835.1). GTDB lineage: Archaea > Nanobdellota > Nanobdellia > Woesearchaeales > 21-14-0-10-32-9 > SKIS01. The sequence continues at coordinate 8,386 of CAZAFP010000005.1, read as the reverse complement.
CAAATATTGCGTTTAGCGGTACTAGTGTTATGAACGGAACGGGACTAGGAGTAGTGATAAGTACTGGATTTAATTCGGAGATTGGTAAAATAAGTAAGACTCTCAGCAGTATAAAAGGTCAGAAAACTCCTCTTCAGAAAAAATTAGATACTATGAGTGCGAAAGTTAGTTATGCTGTTATAGCTATTAGCATAGTTGCTTTTGTTATACTTCTAAATAGAGGAGAAGATCCTAGCGTAGCTTTATTATTAGCAACTGCTCTAGCAGTAGGAGGTATTCCTGAAGGTTTCCCATTGGCTTTGACTATGGCTCTTTCTAGCGGCGTTAGGCGAATGGCAAGATCTAATGCAATTATTAAAGACATGGCTAGTGTTGAAACCCTTGGAACTACAACTGTTATTTGTACTGACAAGACTGGCACTCTTACCCAGAATAAGATGATGGTTATACACTTCGATACCGGAGAAGATGTAAGTGTTGAAGGAAAACCATATGAGCCCATTGCGAGTTTTAAACAAAAAGACAAAAAAGTATCTAAAGAAGATATTCAAAAAAATAAGGATTTTCTATACACGGCAACTCTTTGTAATAATGCACAGATATACAAAGAAGAAGGAGATTGGAAATTAGCAGGAGAACCTACAGAAGGCGCCTTGTTAGGACTTGTTAAATCGAGTGGTTATGACGAGATAGTCTTGAAAGAAGAGAATAAAAGAGTTTATGAAGAACCTTTTGATTCAGAGAAAAAGTTTATGGTTACTGTTAATAAAAACAAAAGCCAATATAGTGCGTATCTTAAAGGAGCTGTAGAAAAAGTATTGGAAAAAAGCACGCATATCAGAGTCAAGGGGAAGCTTAAGAAACTAGACTCCACTGAGAAAAACAGGATTCTGAAAAGAACAGATGATTATTCTAACCAAGCACTTAGAGTTTTAGCTTTGGCTTCGAAAAAATTAGAAGGGACAAACTATACACAAAAAGTGTTAGAAAAAGAAACTCAAAATGGCTTCGTATTCGAAGGCTTAGTAGGTATAAAAGATCCTATAAGAGAAGACGTACTGGATGCTGTTAAAGATTGTGATTCTGCAGGCGTTAGAATAATAATGGTAACAGGAGATCATAAAAATACTGCTAAAGCCATAGGAGAACAAATAGGTATAGTAACCAAAGAACATAATAAAGTAATAGAAGGTAAAGAAATTGATGAATTTACAGATGAAGAATTGGACGAGATAATAAATAAAGTCGCTATATTCTCGAGAACTACACCCGACCATAAGTTCCGTATAGTAAAGAGCTTGCAAAGAAACGGAGAGATAGTGGCCATGACTGGAGACGGAGTTAATGACGCCCCGGCTCTTAAAAAAGCAGATATAGGTGTGAGCATGGGCAAAGAAGGAACTGAAGTAGCAAGGGAGTCTTCCAATATTGTTTTGACCGATGATGCTTTCAGTAGTATAGTTCAAGCAATCAAAGAAGGAAGAACTATATATAGTAATATAAGAAGATTTACTTACTATTTGTTAACTATAAACGCGGCTGAATTAAGTGTTGTTTTACTAGCCATAATATTAAACTTAGTAACTCCTCTTACGGCATTGATGATATTATTTATTAATGTTATAACTAGTAGCTTCCCAGCGCTTGGATTAAGCATAGAGCCTACTAATAATAAGGTGATGAATCATCAGCCTAGGAGTCCTAAAGAGAGGTTGTTGTCTAAGTATATATTATTGAAGATTTTCATAGTTGTTCCTTTCTTAGTATTGGGAACCTTCGGATTGTACTTATGGGAATTACAAATGGGAAGCGGGGATGTTGATAAAGCAAGAACACTTGCATTTGCAACTATAATAGTATTTGAGTTATTCCACGCTTTCAACGCGAGGAGCCTCCATACTAGTGTTTTCAAACACAGAATGTTATCCAATAAGTACTTTTACTTATCCTTATTAGTATCTGTGATATTGACAATCGTAAGTATATATACTCCTTGGGGTAATGCCTTATTAAGCACAGTCCCAATTAGTGGATTTAAGTGGATTGTAATAACATTAATAGCATCGACTGTTTTAATAAGTAGTGAGATAATAAAGCTAGTTATAAAAGCAGAGATAGAAGAACAAAAGAAATTGCAAGGTAAGGAATTGAAGTTTGAATAAAGAAATATTTATATAATAACTTCCCAAAATCATGTTATAAAAAGAGGTGTTTGTTAATTGTCTGAAAAGTGGTTTAATCTTACAGCGGAAGAAACAATTACTAAATTAAAAACTTCTAAGAAAGGATTGGAAAAAGAAGAAGCCCTGAATAGAAAGAAAGAATACGGCGTTAATAGTATAAAAGAAGAGGATAAGTTCAACGCTTTAAAATTGCTCGGTAAGAAATTTAACAGCATCCTTATTTATGTATTATCCATTACCGCATTAATTTCTTTATACCTTGACCAGTTAATAGAGTTTTATGCAATAGTAGCAGTCATATTATTTACCGTGACTCTTGGTTTTATTCATGAATACAGAGCTGAAAAGTCAGTTGCTGCTCTTGCTAGTTTGACAGCTAAGAAAGTTACTGTTTTAAGGAACGGCTCTAAAATAGAAGAACTTGCTGAGAATTTAGTCCCTGGAGACGTTGTTGTGTTAAAAAGTGGATTAGTGGTCCCTGCGGATCTTAGGATATTGGAAAGTAACAATCTTAGTGTTAACGAATCTATACTTACAGGGGAAAGCGTTCCAAAGGGAAAGAATAGCAATGTCTTAAAAAAAGAAGATTTGCAAGTTACAGAGTTAGACAATATAGTCTTCAGCGGTACTAGTGTTATGAACGGAACAGGACTAGGAGTTGTAATAAATATTGGTTTTGAAACTGAGATTGGTAAAATAAGCAAGACGCTTATAAGTATTAAGGATCAGAAGACTCCTCTTCAGAAGAAAGTCGATAGCATGAGCGCCAGGGTCAGTTATATCGTTATCGCTCTCAGTATTCTGGCTTTATTTTTATTGCTTGGTAGAGGTGAGGAGTTATCAACTGCTTTAATTCTGGTCGCCGCGTTAGCCGTAGCTGGTATTCCCGAGCAATTCCCTCTGGCTTTGACTATGTCTTTAAGTAGTGGTATAAGAAACATGGCTCATTCTAATGCTATTGTTAAGGATATGTCTAGTGTTGAAACCCTTGGAACTACAACTGTTATTTGTACTGACAAGACCGGCACGCTTACCCAGAATAAGATGATGGTGGTCAAGTTCAATATTGACGGTCAAGACGTGAGTGTTGAAGGAACTCCTTATAGTCCCAATGCTACTTTTAAATTAAACGGCAAAGTAGTTCCTAAGAAAGAACTCGTTAAACACAAAGAATTTTTCTTAACAGGTATTCTCTGTAATGATTCCGAGATTAAAAAAGAAAAGAAAGATTACAAATTATTCGGAGAACCCACGGAAGGAGCTTTGTTAGGACTTAGTAATTCCTTAGGTTTTAACGATAAGAAATTAAGGAAGGAACATGAACGTTTGTTTGAAGTTCCTTTTGATTCTGCTAAGAAGTACATGATTACGGTTAATAAAATTGATAACAAAAAGATGGCTTATCTTAAAGGAGCTGTTGAGAAGGTTCTTAACAAATCTACGCATATTAGAAAGAAAGGTAAGGTTGTTAAGATAACTAATAAAGATAAAGAAAAAATAAATGAAATTGTTCATGATTATTCATCCCAAGCATTAAGAGTTCTTTCTCTCGCAAGTAAACAAGTAACCTCTACTGACAAAAAAGGCTTTGAAAAAGAAACTAAACAAGGTTTTGTATTTGAAGGCTTGGTTGGTATAGAGGATCCCGTTAGGGAGGAAGTTTTTGATTCTATAGAACAGTGTAAAACAGCGGGCGTAAGAGTTATTATGATTACAGGGGATCATAAGAATACAGCAAAAGCCATAGGAGAACAGCTTGATTTAATAACAGATAATTATTACGAAGTCATTGAAGGAACCGAGATAGATTCCATGACTGATAAAGAATTAGACGAAGCAATGTCTAAAGTCGCTATTTTTGCACGTGCAACACCGGATCATAAGTTCCGCATAGTGAAGAGCTTACAAAGAGAAGGAGAAATTGTTTCTATGACTGGAGACGGAGTTAATGACGCCCCGGCTCTTAAAAAAGCAGATATAGGCGTGAGCATGGGCAAAGAAGGAACTGATGTCGCTAGAGAAGCAAGTAATTTAATACTGACTGATGACGCGTTCAGCAGTATTGTAGAGGCTATACGCGGGGGAAGGACTATTTATAGTAATATAAGAAGATTTACTTATTTCTTGTTAACTGTTAACGCTGCAGAAGTAGGTATAATACTTGTTGCTTTATTGCTTAACTTGGTGACCCCTCTTACCGCTCTTATGATATTATTTATTAACGTAGTTATTAGTAGTTTCCCCGCTCTTGGTTTGAGTGTGGAGGCGACTAATAATAAAGTAATGACCAGCCCCCCTAGAAATCCTAAAGAAAAGTTATTATCTAGTTATTTAATGTTGAAGATGACTGTCGTATTCCCCGTCATGCTAGCTGCTATATTAGCGCTATTCTTATGGGAACTTAATTATGGAAGTGGAGATATTGAAAAAGCCAGGACTTTCGCATTCGCCACATTGATAGTGGCCGAGCTATTCCACGCTTTCAACGCCAGGTCTCTCCACAGCACTGTATTTAGCAATAGGATAATTTCTAACAAGTATTTCTATTACGGATTAGGAGTTGCTATTGTGTTGATAATACTAGGTATTTACTTACCTTGGGCTAATGAGATATTAAACACAGTTCCGCTTTCAGGAATGGAATGGTTCGTTATAATATTGCTTAGCTCGTTGACTTTATTCGTTTCAGAACTGATTAAGTTATTCGTCAAGTCCGAGATTAAAGAACAAAGACTGAAACAAGAAAAGGTTAAGATTTGATTATCTCCAATTCTTTTTTTTCCAGGTATTTTTCTAATTCTTTTATTATACCAACACTTTCTTTATACGCATTTATTTTTTTATCCAAGTTTTCATTTTCTTGTATAAACCTTTTTTTGTTTTCTAAGAGTTTCATTTTTTCTTCAATATCCATTCATAACACCTCACATTTTATTTTTCCATCACGGAATTGTATTTCTATAACATCCTTTTTTTCCAGATCCTTCTTCTCCACAACAAAATCATTCTTCCTAACTATAGCGTATCCTTTTTCTAACACGTTTTTGTAATCATAGTTGTTAAAGAACAATTTGTAATCTGCCAGCTCGTTCTTTTTTTTATAAAGAGAATCTTTTAGGATATCCAGTAATTCTTGTTTTAATATTTTCAATTCATTACTCTTATTTCTCACAGAATTATCTAATAAATTTTGTAAATATAATCTTAACTCTTCCAATTCTAACAAAGTATCTTCTTCTTTGAAACTCACAGTTTCAGCAGCTATACTCGGCGTTCCACACCTCACGTCACTGGCGTAATCCACTAATGTTTCATCACTTTCATGACCTATACCTGTTACTATCCTAGTTTTACACTTGTAAATTTGCTTTACTAAGTCTTCATCGTTAAAACACTCAAGATCTTCCGCACTGCCTCCACCTCGTACTATCAGGATGGCATCTAAATCTTTATTATCTAATTCTTTTAGTGCTTGTATTATTTGAGAAGATGCTTTGCTTCCTTGAACCCTTACCGAGTAAAAGTAAACTTTTAACGATTTTTGTCTTTGGCTTAATACTTTTTTAACGTCTTGATACGCTGCTCCTTCCTCGCTGGTTATCAAACCTATCTTTGAAGGGTATTTCTTTAACGTTTTTTTAGAACTGAAGAAGCCCTCTAGTTTTAACTTTCTCTTTAAAGCCAAGTATTCCTTATACTTCTTACTCAAACCAAGTTCAAAAACATCACTCACTATTAACTGATACTTGCCTTGTTTTTCGTAAAGGTAAACACTGCCTTTTACTATGTATTCCTTATCCTCTTCTAATTCCTCTTCTCCTTCAAACACGCAATTTATACTACTATTATGGTCTTGTAATGTGAAGAATTTAAGTCTTGAGTTTCTAATATTAAGTACGTTACCTTTTACATAAACATTTTTTGTGAAGCTAGTCGTCTCAAATAATAAGTTAATGCTTCTGTTAAGTTCTGTAACGCTACGCGCCAAGCTATCAGGTACGAATTCTTCTATACCATTCCTTGTTAAGATCATAATTTTTTTACTAAAATAATATTGCTTAAAAACATTATCCGCGTATCTGTCCAGTGCATTACTTTAAGAATTATGGATGTTTCTTAACTCGTCTTTATACTTTTGAGTATCTTTTGGGAGTTTTCCTTTCAATAAACCGTATGCATTAGTTAAGTCGACTTCTTTCATTTTAACTTATTAATTTTTAAATTATATAAATATTATCAAAAACCTTAGTGTTGTGCACGTATATTGTTTTTTAACAAAATTTATATATTAGTTGGTATTATTTGGTATCATGACAACTCAAATAAATCTCAGGCTTCCGGATGAAATGCTCGAGAAAGTAAAGAACCAGTCAAAAAAGAAAGGTTATGGTTCAGTACAAGATTTTATTAAAGAAACCTTAAGAAAAGAACTCTATGAAAAAGAAATAACGAGAGAAGAGTATGATCTTGTTAAAAAGTTAGCGGTGATAAGTGAAAAAAAGAATTTGTACGGGGATGAAAAAGAATTGTTTAAAAAACTGAGGGAATAAATGAAATATGAATTAATACCTTCTCGTTTTTTTCTAGAACAGCTTGATGGTCTCAGCAAGGAATCTAAAAAATTAATAGAAAGTAAGTTATTACTTGTAAAAACAAATCCTTATAGATTTAAAAAATTAGAAGGTTTCAAATTATTTCTTTTTAGAATACGTTTTCAAGACAATAAAAAAGAAAAAAGAGTTATTTACTTGGTTGATAAACCTAAGGTTAAGATTTTGTGTATAATTGACAGGGATAATGATTATAAAGATTTAAGAAGTTTTTTGAAAAGGCATAATTATCACAATAGTTAAAAACATCCTTCCATTACTTCCTTATGAGGTGGTTATGATGTTAAGCGAAGCGAATTATAAAATGCAAATCGGTGAAAAAGCTAAGGATTTTAGTTTGAAATGCACTGAAGGACACACTCATACATTGAAAGATTTTGATAAGAAGCTGCTGGTTTTATTCTTTACTTGTAATCATTGTCCTTACGCACAAGCATACGAAGAAAGAATAAATAAACTAATTGAAAAATACTCAGACGCAGATTTCGTAGGTATTAACAGTAACGATGCTGATGAGTATCCCGAGGATTCCTTTGAAGAGATGGTTAAAAGAAAAGAATCAGAAGGTCTAAAATTTACTTACTTAAGAGATGAAACTCAAGAAATAGCAGAAGCATACGGTGGCGAATGTACCCCTCATTTTTTCGTGTTTGATCAGGATAGAGAACTAATCTACCAAGGAAGAATGGATGATAACTGGAGAGAACCTGATAAAGTAACTAAGAACGAGCTTGAAGAAGCAATAAAAGCAGGTTTGAACAATAAAAAACCAGAAACACAATTAACAAACGCTATAGGTTGTAGCATTAAATGGAAATGAGTTATTTGTATTGTTTTGTTATTTTATTTAACTGATCTCCGAACTTATCGCTTAAATCAGTAAAATGGTCTTTTATTTTATTAGGTAAACAAATAACCATATCTAATCCTGAAGAATAAATGTCTTGGTTTTGAGCTCTTCTTACAGCTTCTAAACCAAATGTGATTAGGTTGTCGATATTCGTTTTGTTATTGTTGTTAAGATAGTCTCTTCCTTCGTTTAATATTTGATTTGCTTGAAAGTATTCTATGACTTTTTGTTCTCCACTACCTATTGATACCAAATCTCTTTTTTCTACATTTCCTAAAGGAAAACAAGTATATATTTCAGGCTTTTTTTCAAATCTAGTTCCTAATACTATTCCTGATAACTTATTTAAATCAGGTAGGGTTCTTCCCATTCTATTCAAGTTTAAATCTCTTAATTCTTGAAAATAATTTTCTTTTATGATTTTTTCAACATCAAATTTTCCGTTGACTAAATCTTGTGTTAATTTATAAAAATCATCGTCTAACATTCCTGAACTTCCAAAAGCAAATTGATTATCTTCACTAACTTTGATTTTTCTTCCTAGTCTTTTTTCTAAAGGCTGTCCTGTTCTTTGATCAGGGTAAGTTGCTTGTCTATCTGCAACTATTATGGCGGCTTCTACGTCGGGATGTGTTAATCCGAATACGGTTGTCATATCGTTTTGTAATATTAACTCCTTTAAAAATATTGTGTTTTTTACCATTAAACAGTAGTTATCATAGAAATATTTATTAAGGGGTGGT
>CAZAFP010000004.1:275-14130 GCA_964484835.1 uncultured Methanosarcinales archaeon | reverse complement strand
CTTCGTTTCTCCCATCCCATAAGTTATATGTTCTCATAAGAGAATTTATTAACTCTGATTTTTTTATTTCGTTGTTTTTAGCGAGTTCATGTATTAAGACGAAGTATCTTTCTTTTTGGCAATTATCATATACACAACTAGCCAGTCTTCTCCAACTAGCCTCGTAAGGAGTGTTTTCAAATTCTTTTTCTAAATAGTCATATAGCCTGGCTGTTTCTATAGTGTTTTTTTCTTCCGAGTATTTTTGTAGTTGTATTAGATAAGTAAGGTAGTCTTCTTCTATAATTGTTGTATTTGATTCTTCCGCAACAGAAACAGAGTTTTCATTGTTTTCATTCTGCGTCGTTTGATTTTCTTCAGAAGGAATACCAGTTGCAAGACCTGTTATTCCTCCATTGTACACTGCGAAGGCCAAACCCGCCAGCAATATAATCCCCAGTAATGACAAAAAGAGTTTATTTTTTAAAATCATAACTCTTAAGGCGTGACTTAATCTTTTTAAACTTTTTTATTAAGAAAGATCTATTCTTTTAACAGGATATGTTAATAAATTCGTGTCTTTAATTGCAAAGCTAGTTATGCTTCTTAAGTCGTCGTTTAAATAATCAATTTTTGTTATGAAGTCTTCTCCTGCTACATTGGCACTGGTGCTTACAATAGGATAACCTAGTTCTTTTACGAAGTCTGTAATCCAGTGTTCTGGCATTTTAACATTTAGTTTTTTGCCTTTGTTGTTAACTTTATTACTTATTGCTTCTTTATTTTTCAGGTTTAACTCTAAAATTACACAGTGTGGTTCTCCTTCGTGTTCTATTAATCCTAGTTCTTCCTCCGCCCCGTTTTTTAATTCGCAATTTTCTTTTATCCATTTAACGCTAGGAGGTATTATTGCTAAGGGTTTAACCCTCATACTCTTAGCATCTCTTATTTTTTGTATTAATTCGCTATTATTAGCGTCGCAGCCAATACTATAACCATGATCAGTAGGGAATATGAATATTTTATCCTTCAATTGCGGTATAATCTTCTTCTTTTCCGCGAATAATTCTGCCCTTGTAAGCTTTCTCATAATTATCTAGTAAGTGTTTTAATTTTAAATATTTATCTAATAATAAAAAAAAAGAATTAGAAGTTTTTTTGTCTTATGGTTTGTTGCCAGTAGTATTGGTCTATGAAGTTTATTCTTCTTTCATATTCTTGCCAATCCATGTATTCTTTGTTAAAGTATTTTTTTAGGTATTTATGCATATTCTTCACCTCCTAAGTATTCGTTTATTAGTTGTGTTTCTTCTTCGTCAATTAGAGCGTGTTCTTTTAGCGTCGGTATTATTTTGTTTTTGTATAGTCTCATAATATCGCCTCCGTGTTTTTTTTAAATACTTCAAAATAAATGTGTTTTATTTCTTCCATGTTGTTGTATGATCTTGGATGCATTTTTTTTCACCTCAGAACTAATTAGTTGAATTTTGTTTAAATACCCTGTGCGCCTATCTGTCCAGTGCAAGAACTACTGTTTAATAGTAATATTTTTAAAGTGTTTTTTACTCCTGTCAATATATGGATTTTAACAGAGAATACGAGACAAACGAACTATTGGATTTTTTTGACAATTTAAGAAGAGAAAATCAAGACATAAAGAAGTCAGACGCGGAAATAATATTAAAAGAAGGTCTTGAAAAGTTAATACCTGGAAAGAACGCTGTTGATTTTCTAGATTCTTACTTTGATTTCATGTCAGAAAAACCACATGGTTATGCTATTGCCACAAATACTTTGCTAAGATTAGGAAGAAATTCGGAGAATGGTTTAATATCTCTAGATTATAAAGATTTGAACAATGGCAGAGATTTGTTAATGAAAAAAGATAATACTGAGAAGATGGATTTTTTACAAGATCAATACTTCGGTTTGCAAGCAGAGATAACCAGGGATGACTTGAACGACATAATACCTTTGTTAAGAAATAAAAACTTAGACAGTAACATAAGAAATGATTTGATAAAGAGAGGGATAGCAACCATAACTAAAAAAAATAAGCCTTTGGAAATTTACGAGTTAGGAGAATATACTCACAAAGATGAATTACAAAGATTAAGTTTTGAAGCAGATTATCATAGGCATTCTGTTCACGAAGATATCTCAAAGCCCCCTATAGGCAAAAATCAAGAATTAGTAACACAATACTTAAGTTCACTTAACTAAAAGTTCTATGAATGTTGTGTTACCTCCACTGCCAGAGCTTTTTTTAGTTTTTATAAAACCTCCTTCTTCTAAGTTATTGATGCGTCTCTGGAAAGTCTTGTAAGAACCACTCCCTCCTTTTGAGATGTATTCATTAAACAATTCCCCTATCTTACCACCTTTGTATTTTTTTATTAAATCGAGTATTTCTTTAGATTTTTCATCTAATAAACTACTGCTTTTTAAAGTGAAGTCTTCTAATTTGGAGAAGACACTCTCCACGTCTTCAACACTTATTTTTTCTTTCCCGCCGGCGTTGAAAGCTGCTTCTCTTAATAAGAACAGTCCCGCTCTTATATCTCCTAATTCATGACACTTATTTACTACTTTAGTAAATGCAAGAGGGTCCCAAGAGTCTTTTTCAAATGCATATTCTATTCTTTCTTTTAATATACCTCTTGTTTCTTCTAAAGAATATTTCCTGAATTCATTAACTTCAGGCATTAATCTACTTCTTATCCTAGTATCTAAATCCGCGAGCCATGATTTGAAATTAGTTATGAGAATTATAGATTTTCTTAAGTTGCTCTCTAATAAATGGTATAAAAAATCTAAATCTTCGATTTTGTCTATTTCGTCAAAAACAAAAACGCCGCTTTCTTCTTTTAAAATATCTTCTACGACTCTGAATAACTCACTTGTTTTTTTATTTTGAGTGAAGTGATAATCTGCTTGCTCACATATACTAACCATTATTTTGTAACTAGTATTATTCTCCCAGCAGTTTACAAAAAAAGGCTTGACTCTTTCAGTTTCGTCTTCTAAATCTCTTAGTACGTGTTTAGTAGCCGCGGTTTTACCAATACCAGGTGTTCCGTGGATGAATAAATTACGCCCTCTTAGTCCTTGAAGCAGTGGTTGTATACAGCTGGCTATGAATTTTTGTTCTGTTTCTCTATAAGGTAGTATTTTAGGTATGTATTCATAGTCAAGAACTGAATCGTTTTTTATTAAGCTACTTTTCAAATTATCAAATACGCCCATGGAAGTGTTGTAAATAAATGTTTTTTATATAATTTGTTAAAAAAAAATAAAGGAAAGATACGGAAAAATTATAAATCCGAAAAATAAGGATGGATTGGTGATTAAATATGAATTTTGATAAGAGAATGAAAAATTTGGATTGGAAAGACGTAGCCTTGACAAAGTGGAGTGCTGTAGCATTTGCGTTATTCGTAGTAGCTGTATGGCCTGCATTCAGGGATTGGGTTGTTAGTGTGCATTGGGCTTGGTTCTTAGCAGTATGTTTAATACTAGGAGCAAGACCTCTGTATAGGTTTTATAAGTAAGTATTAAGCCATTCCCTGTTGGAATGGTCCTATTTTTTTTAAATAAAAATAAAAACTAAATTAAACTACCTTTTCTGTATGAAGAAAGACTTTTTTGTAGAAGCTCCGCTTAGAGGAAAGAAAAAAGTCTACGAAAGTAGATATACAAACGAAGCCTTAGATGAATTGAAAGAAGATGAGGTTTTAGTGGTTGATTCTAGAACTGTTAAGAGGAAAGGAGATAAACTAAAGAAAGGAGGTTTCTTAATCACAAATAAAACTAACCATCCCAAAGAGGATATTAAAAATACTATAAATCGTTTGAAAAATATTAACCCCCATAATAATTTTATTTACGGATATAGTTTCGAACCTGATAACGATGATAAAAGACTTAGGAGTGTTAGTTTTTACAATCTTTACAAAGCTGTAGATAGGACCATTTATTCAGAACAATACAAAAGTAAATTCAAAAACGGCGAGGATAAAGGCATTAGAATAACAGATTTTTTTGGAGACGCACCTCAGGTTAAAAATGAAGGATTATCTGTCATTATAGGTGTGCCTAGTACTAGCAAGAATAAGCCTCAGTATAGGATTAATTTCAAACACTTCCCTGTACACAGCAAGGATTTTTGGAATTACTCAACTGAATTTAGGATGAAACCAGAAGATGCTATGTGGAATAATATAAAATATGATAGGAATGACATAATAGTTGATAGTAGTGAGATTGCGGCTTATTGGTTTTTAATAAAGAAATACCATAATAACAAGAATAAATTATTTGAAAAAGCTAATTTGTTTCCAGTCATGCACCGCAAGGGTTATGAGACTGCTAGTAAGTTAGAAAGAGTTGTTTTAGATTTGAATGGTGAATTAAGAAGAAGTCCTGATTTTGTAAGGTCCTTATTAATGTCGAGGTATATTAACGAAAGAGGATACGAAGGCTTTTTTGAATGGAGTAAAGAAGATGGTAAATTGGTTAGTTACAAGAAAGCTTAAATAAACAAAGTTATTATAAAAATTGATGGAGTATTCAAAGCTTGCAAAGACATATGAAAAGCTAGAAGGAACTAGTAAAAGACTTGAGAAAGCGAGTATTATTCGTTCTTTGTTACAAGAGACTTTGGAAGATGAATTGGATTACGTTGTTTTGTTATTGAGAGGCCGTTTGTTCCCGGCTTATGACACTACAGAGATAGGGATTTCTAATAAATTATTGATTAAAGCAATTGCTACATCAACAGGTTATTCTCCTAAGAAGATTAATGATCTTTGGAGGGAGAAAGGAGATATTGGTTTGGTTACGGAGGAATTGATTGGTAGTAAAAAGCAGAATACTTTGTTTAGTGAGAGTTTAATGGTGAAGGATGTTTTTGAAACTCTGAGGAGTGTTGCTGTGCATGAAGGTATTGGAAGTACTGAGAAGAAAACAGGAGCTATATCTAAGTTATTAACTAGCGCTTCAGGTTTGGAAGCTAAGTATATCGTTAGAACTGTTCTTAAGGATTTGAGGGTTGGAGTTGGAGAAGGTACTTTGAGAGATGCTGTTTCTTGGGCTTATCTTGTAGATCCTAATTATGAAGAAGGAAGTATAAACCCCGATGATAGGGAAGAGTATAGTAAAGTAATTGATGTTATACAAAGTGCTTTGGATAAGACTAATGATTTTTCTCTCGTTGCTAGGATGGCAAAGAAAGGAATTAAGGAATTAGAAGAGTTAAAGTTAATTGTTGGTAAGCCTTTGAAGGTCATGCTGGCACAGAAAACAGATAGTACCGAAGAAGCTTTCAAAAGTGTTGGGAAGCCTGCTGTTTTTGAGTATAAAATGGACGGTTTCAGGATGCAGATTCATAAAGATAATGAAAACGTTAGTATTTTTACTAGGAGCTTAGAAGAAGTTACTAATCAATTCCCAGAAGTTGTTGAATACGTTAAGAAAAATGTAAATGCAAAAACTGTTATTCTTGATGGAGAAGCAGTCGGCTATGATCCCAAAACAGGTAAGTATACACCTTTTCAGAATATTAGCCAGAGGATAAAAAGAAAGTACGATATCGATAGCTTAGCGAAGAAGTTGCCTATCGAGTTGAATGTTTTTGACGTGTTGTTAATTGAAGATAAGGAGTTGTTACAAAAAACGTTTAAGGAAAGAAGAGAAGTGCTTGAAAAGGTTGTTAAGGAAGAGGATAAAAAGATTATATTGATAAAACAATTAGTTACTAGTGATGAGAAGGAAGCAGTAGAGTTTTACGAAGAAAGTATCTCTCTTGGTAATGAAGGGCTGATGGCGAAGAACCTCGAAGGGACTTACAAACCAGGAAGTAGAGTAGGAAGCATGGTTAAATTAAAGCCTTCTATGGATGACCTCGACCTAGTAATTACAAAGGCTGAGTGGGGAACTGGAAAGAGAAGCGGATGGCTGACTAGCTTTACAGTATCTTGCTCGGATAATGAAGAATTTTTAGAAGTTGGAAAAGTAGGTACTGGCTTAAAGGAGAAGAAGGAAGAAGGACTGAGTTTCGGAGAATTAACTGATTTGTTAAAACCATTGATTAAGAAAGAAGAAGGAAGAGAAGTTGTTATAGAACCAAAAATAATAGTAGCCATTAAATTCGAAGAAATACAAAAAAGCCCTAGTTATAACTCAGGATATGCTTTGAGATTCCCAAGAATCGTAAATTTAAGAAGAGACAAACCCTTGAATGAAATAAATACTTTAGAAGAAGTAAAGAAAGAATACGAGGAACAATAAAATGGAATTAAAAAAATACGATAAGGAAATAAACACGTTAGAGAATATTTTAGGATTATTAATATGGGATGCTAGTGTCAACATGAAAAATAAAGGGGCTGAAGATAGAGCTTTTCAAAACGGATTAATCGCAAGGTACATGCACGAATTACTAACCTCTACAAAAGTAAAAAAATCACTTCAAGAATTAGAAAGTAAAGAACTAAAAGGAGAAGATAAGATTTATTATGAAAAATTTAAGAAGAAATATGATAAAGCAGTTAAAGTTCCAAAGGAGTTAATTGAAGAGTTTTACAAAACAAGTTCTGAAGCAGAGATCAAATGGAGAGAAGCTAAGGAAAAGAATGAATTTGAAATTTTCAAACCTTACCTAGAGAAAATAATAAGCTTGTCTAAGAAGAAAGCTAATTATATTAATCCAAAAGAATCTGCATACAATGTTTTAATGGATGAATTTGAGGAAGGAATGACTAAAGAAAAATTAGATGTTGTATTTAAAAAATTAAGAGATGAACTAATTGTTTTGTTAAATAAAATTAAAAATAGTGAAAAATATGATAAAGAAATAAAACATGAAAAGTTCGATAAAGAAAAACAATGGAAGTTATCCGAACATTTTGCAAAACTAGTGATGAAAGATTCTGAAAAATATATATTATCAAAATCAGAACATCCCTTCACAATAAGAATTTCGCCAAACGATACTAGAATAACTACTAAAATAGAGGAGAACTCTTTATTTTCATTAACTGGAACAATACACGAAGCAGGACACGGTCTTTATTTCTTAAATACAGCAAGTTCTGAAAACACGATACTGGATAAAGATCCTAGTTTTGGAATGCACGAAAGCCAAGCAATGTTCTGGGAATTACAAATTTTCAAAAATAAAGATTTCCTAAAAAATAAATGGGAATTGATAAAAAAAGAGTTGAACATGAAAATGTCTTTTGAAGACTTTTATTTTTACTTAAATAAAGTAAAACCTTCGTTAATAAGAACTAGTGCTGATGAAATAACGTATTGCTTACATATCATAATAAGATATGAAATTGAAAAAGAAATGATAGATGGAACATTAAAAATTGATGATATAGAAAAAACATGGAATGACAAATACGAAGAATACATCGGTGTTAAACCAGACAAATCATCAGAAGGAATATTACAAGATATACACTGGGCGTGGGGACATATTGGTTATTTCCCTAGTTATGCATTAGGAAGACTTTACAGTGCTAGTCTAGCCAAGAAAATGGAAGAAACAATTGATTTAAAAGAAATATTTGAAACGGAAAATTACGATAAGATTAGAGATTGGCTATACGAGAATGTTCATAAGTATAAAAATACTTTAACAGCAGAAGAAATTATTAAAAAATCAACAGGGAAAGGATTGAACTCGGAAGACTTAATAGAACGACTAAACAATAAGTACGGAAACATATACGAGTTTTAATCAATTAACTCTTTTAAAATCATTTTTAATTTAAAATTTATCTTGCTAAACCCGAACCATTTCTTTCCTAGGTCTTTTAATGAAGCACCAATATGATAAAGCTCTTCGTCAATGATTAAAAAACGGTCGTGGCTTTTATTAAATTTAGTTACTTCTAAATTACCATATTGCTCGTTAAACTTATCCACTGCTAAAATTAGTTTTTCCAAAATATTATTTGTATATATAGTTACGTTAACATTTTCTTTTTTATCTGAGAATAATTTTAAAGTATTCTCATCAACATAATTATCTATTAAAATAATCTCCTTCTCCGCTTTCTTTATTAACTTTGAAACCAAAACGAAAGCATCAAAAACCTGACCGTCAAAGAAAATACCTTTCTCAGGCAAACCCTTATCTTCCAAAGCTTTGAATATTTTCTCAAAATTCTTATCATGATCAAAAACTTTAGACTTGATAAAATGCATGTCCTGAACTAACTCTTTATTTTCGCTTAAGAACTTCCTCATAGCAACGAAGGCATTTATTATGTTTATACTAACTTCTATAGCTTTCTTACTTTTTAGAACTGCAGAGAGCATAGACACTCCTTGCTCTGTGAAAACAAAAGGAAGATATTTTCTGTGTTTACCCTTTTTTGTTTCTAAGGTTCCAAATCGGTACCTTAGAGAAGTACTATTTTGAATATTTTTGAATTCTTTTTCTGTTAATCTGAACATAAAATCTTCTGGAAAACGCTCTAAATTCCTCTTGACTGCTTTATTCAGAATCTTAGTTGCTACACCATATAAGTCTGCTAAGTCACTGTCAAGCATTACTTGTTTCCCTCTAATGTTGTAGATCTTGTCTTTAATAGTTAAGTCGATTTCATTCATGGATGTGGTTAGAAGATAATCTTTAATAACAATTACTCATGAAAATCCGGAAGATTCTCATTGTTTTATTATGAATGCGTATTCGTAGCTAATTTCTTTCAGCATGTCGTCTCGGGATACGTATCCCGCGTGTCCTGCTTCTAAGTTAGTCTTTAAGAAAATATTCGGGTTAGTACTATAATCTTTTAGTTTGGCATGCCACTTCGCAGGTTCCCAATATCCTACGCGTGTATCGTTTAAGCTTGTGGTTATTAATAAATTAGGGTAATGTTGTTCTTTAACGTTATCGTAGGGCGAGTAGCTTTTTATGTAGTCATAGAATTTTTTTTCTTTAGGGTTTCCCCATTCTTCAAACTCTAGGGTTGTGAGTGGTAGGGTTTCGTCTAGCATCGTGTTTAAAACGTCTACGAAGGGTACGTGTGCCATTGCTGCTTTGTATAATTCTGGTCTTTCGTTGATAACCGCCCCTATTAGTAATCCCCCTGCGCTTCCTCCAGTTATTATTAAATCATTTTGGGTTGTGTAGTTATTTTTTATTAGGTATTCGGTTACTTTGATGAAGTCTTTGAAAGTGTTTTTTTTGTTTAAGAATTTGCCTTGTTCGTACCATTCCCTTCCTAGTTCTCCTCCGCCTCTTACGTGGGCTATGTAGTAATTGAATCCTCTGTTTAGAAGAACAAGGATGTTTTTTCTGAAGTGTTGGGTGTTTACGACTCCGTAGCTTCCGTAGCTGTTCAGTATTGCTTTTTTTGTTCGTTTTCTTTTATTGTAAATCCTGCTTACTGGTATTTGGTCTACGTAGAAGATTTCTTCTTCGTAATCGTCAGGGTTGTAATTTGGTATTTGTAATTCACTTATCTTTTTTGTTTCGGAGGTTCTTAGGTTGTATTTTATCACTTCTTCTGGTTTTTTCAGTGTTGAGAAAACGAGTGTTATTTCTTCTGCTTCGAAGTCGTCTTGTATTATTCCTTCTAATTCAAGGGTTTGTGATTCATAAACATATTTTTTTTCTTTTAAAGTATTTAGGTTTAGTATTCTAATCCTTGGTTGTAAGTATCTTTCAATTATTACTAGGTAATCTTTGAAGACTTCGAAGTCTTCTATTTCTCCTTTTTCGGCACTTAGTATTTTTTTGTTTTCTAGGAATACGTCGTAATTCTTATTTTCTTCGTTGGTCATGGTTATTTTTTTTCCGTGCCAGTTTTCTATGTTGTAATTAATGTCTTTTTTTCTTTCTTTGAATAATTTTAAAACGCCATTGTATATTCTTACTTCGTTAGTGTCTTTGGTGTTTGAGTTCAAGTATATTTCTGTTTTGTCTTTGCTTTTGCTCAGGGTTAAGTAGGCACTTTTGTTTTTTTCTTCGTATAGTAATTCTTCTTTTTCGAAGTTTGCTTTGTATAGCTTATAGGGTTTTAGTGTCTCGTCAGGTTTTAAGTATAAGAAATGGTCTTTGTACCATTCGAAGTCCGCTACGTTTTTCTTTGAAAAGATTACTTTTTTTGTCTCCAGGTTTTTTATTTCTAGTTCGTAATGGTCGCTTCCTTCTCTGTTGAATAAGTAAGCTAGTAGTTTATGATCCTCGGATATTTTTATGGATACGAGTAAAAAGCTTTTGCTCCCTTGGCTTAATTCGTTTTCATCTAGTATTATTTCTTCGGAATCTTTTTTTCTGTAATAAACAGGGTATTGTTTTTCTTTGAA
This sequence comes from uncultured Methanosarcinales archaeon, assembly GCA_964484835.1. GTDB lineage: Archaea > Nanobdellota > Nanobdellia > Woesearchaeales > 21-14-0-10-32-9 > SKIS01. The sequence goes on along the minus strand of CAZAFP010000004.1, from coordinate 3,822 downwards.
GGTTTTGTAGTAGTATTCATAGCCGTCTTTCTCGTTTTTCGGTGATTGGTAATCAATTACTCTGCTTTTGAGTTCTGTGAATATTTCTTGTCTTAAACCTCTGGTATCTTTCATGTATTGGTCTACGTGCTGGTTTTGTTTTTTGAAGTATTTTATTGCTTCTTCTTTGTTTTTTAAGTAGTTATATGGGTCTTTCATTCTATCATACTCGTGTGTTCGTTCTTGGTTATTTTTATTATGTTTTCTACCATGCTTTCCATTTTGGCTTCGTGGCTCACTATAATTATTTGTTCTGTATTCATATCTTCTAAAACGTCTCTCAGGCTGTCTAGCTGGTCATTGCTAAACCCGTCCGTGGGCTCATCAAGTATTAGTAAATCTGTGGTTTTCATATTACCCACGTAGTTGTTTATTACTTTGTTCAACGCGAGTCTGTACGCGAGTGCAGTCGCGGTTTTTTCTCCTCCGCTTAAGTCTTCAAGACTGGCTTCATAGCCGTTTTGTATAATCCTAGGAGTGAATTCTTCGTCTAGGTCTGCTTGTATTACCTCATCTTCTAATAATTCATCAAACCAGTCTTTGAAGTATTCGTTGAATTCTTTGTATATCTTGGCCAGGACGCTTTTTTCAACGTCGCTTGCTAATTTGATTAAGTGTTTGGTTATCCAAGTTCTGTGCATTTCTTTTTCTATTATTATTTCTTTTATTCTTTTTCTCTTTTCTATTTCTTTGTTGTATTCCAAGATGTCTTTTTCGTGATAACTAAGTATTTCTTTTTTAGAATTTATCTTGTTCTCTACGGAGTAAATATTGTTTTTTAATTCCTCCATTTCTTTCTTGGCGGTTTCCCATTCTTTTTGGGGATTGTTTGGCTTCTGGGTTTTTTGTTCTAGTTTTGATTTTTGTTTTTCCAACTCAGCTATTTTTTGGGTGTTCTTTTCTAGTTTTTCTTTGTTAAGGCTTATTCTTTTCTTTTTTTCTTCCTGGTTCTTTATTTTTTGAAGTAGCTTAATATTTTCATACTTTTGTTCTTCTAATTTTTTCTTTTTAGCTAGGAATTGTTCTTTTTGATTATTGGCTTTTTCAATGAATTCTTTGTATTTTGAAATCTTTTGTTTATTTTCCTTTATGTTTTTCTCTTCTTCTTTTCTGATTTCTTCTTTATGACTGGGAGTTACTTTCTGATAGCACTTAGGGCAAGTATCTAACTCTTCGATGTTATTTATTAAGTTCTCAGATTCTTTTTTCTTGTCAAGAAGCACTGCTTTTTTACTTCTTGCTTTGGAAATGTTTTCTTCTAATTTTTTAATATTAGCCTCTGTTTTTTCTAAGGACTGGTTTGTTTCTTCAACCACAGGTTTTTCCAACTCTTCGAATTTTTCTTGTTCGATGCTTTTTTTTATGTCTTCGTTTTCAGATTTTAAACGGTCTACATTATCCAAGATGTTCTTAAGATTTAATTCCTTTATTTTCTGCTCGTGCTCCCATTCTTTGTAAAGATTTATTTTTTTTTCTAACTCATCATAATATTCTTTTTTTTGTTTGAAACGACTACTTTCTTCATTTAATTGTTTGTTTAAAAAAACCAGCTCTCCTTCTAATTCCTTCATAGCTTTTTCTTTTTCAGATTTTTTCTTTACTAATTCTTGCAAGTCTTCCGTTTTTATATCCAACTCCTTAATTTCTTGCTTTAAATCCTTAACATATTCAGAAGCATTATCAATTATAGTTTTGTACTTGTCAACACCAATTATCTTCCTTATTTTTTCAAGACGATCATTGCTATTCTCAAAAAGAATACTTTTCATCTCCTCCTGAGGAGTATAAACAGTATACCTATAAATCAAACTCTTAGACTTAGTGACTAAATCCTCAGGATAACCTAATAAGCTCAAAACCCTACTTTTCATCTCAACAGGAGTTAAGTTTTCTTCAACACCATTGATTTTCAAGATATTACTCTGCTGCGATATCTTATTATTCTGAGACTTGATAGAACGCGTTATTGTTATATCTTTATCTTCTATTTCAAAATTCAACTCTATCAAGCCAGAACTAGAACCCCTCCTCAAAAGATTATTAGCCTGCAATATACCCTTTAAAGAACCAAATAAAGCAAACTCTATACTTAACAAAACAGTGGTCTTACCACTGCCTATATCCCCAGATAATAAAGTCTTACCATTACCGAATCTTAACTCAGCAGACTCATAACTCCTTATGTTTTCCAACTTAAGAGTTTTAAGCTTCATCAAAGAAAAGGTAATGAGGAGAACTTTATAAAATAAACTATATTTTAATACGATCCAATAACAAATCAGTCAATTCACGATCCTCCCCGTTCAAAGACTTTAAAGCAGAATAAACATTTTTTCCAGTCCTCTCAAGATAATTACTAGCCAAGCGCTGCTTCGCCTTATCGAACATGTCCTGATCACTGCCTTGGTATTTATGCATTAATTCCCTCATCCTATCATCCTGTAACAAATAAGAATCTTTAACAAAACTGGCAGAGTCATCCAATATAATATCTAAATCCCCACCTAGCAAGGCATAACTCGACATTACATCCTTGTTTAATCCAAGATGATCCTTATCAGTCCTTACCTGATCATCCTCGAAATCCTCAGCGGCCAAGTCCAAACCATACTCTTTTAATTTAGAACGGTTTGAAAAATCTTCCAATCTGAAATCCTCACCACTTATTAAGTGCGTAAAGTAATTATTATCATGAAGTTCTAACTCGGAAATTATGAGATAAGGCAAGTCTTGTTTAGACCTCAAAGCAGAGTTTATACCATCGAAAAAAAGATTATAATCAAAGTTGAAGTCCAAAGCCGTAATCTCAAGATCTTCTTCAGCATCATCCAAGTCTTCATCTCCAGAATCATAATAATCCATATCCTCCTCTTTATCCTCTACAAATAAATCAGAATCTATCATAATAAGAGGATCTCCCTCTAAAGGATTGAAACCCATGCTGGTTTTGAAATGTGTATTTACAACGCCATTCACGTAAGAAAATGTTTGTTCTAACAATTTTATTTTTTGATCGTCAGACAACTCTTTGTTTATATTATCAAAAGAATTGAGAGCGACCTTAGCGCTTTTTAAATTTTGATAGTAGCCATTCGCGTCATTCTTAGTTACTAAATATTTCCTGACTAACGAATCCAAATATCTTTTACTCATTAAAGAGTAGTCAAACAAAGGTTATTTATATTATTTTTCATAAAAAAAAGGACTTATACAATAAATTTAAAAACAAAACCCAATTTCAAAAAAAATAATCAACAACAAACAATAACATTCAACAACAGCCCCGTAGTGTAGCGGCCAATCATTCAGGACTTTGGATCCTGAGACCCCGGTTCAAATCCGGGCGGGGCTATTAAACAATTCTAAAAATAACGGATTTGAAACATGCTCAGAAACCACAGTTTCTGGCACCGTTCGTATAACTCACGGAATCCGGGCGGGGCTATTAAACAATTCTAAAAAAAAACAAATTATTTAAAGAACTAATTTTAAGATATAATTATGATAT
>CAZAFP010000004.1:0-265 GCA_964484835.1 uncultured Methanosarcinales archaeon | reverse complement strand
AGGAAGAATATTTCTGGGCTGTGAATTAGATAAGAAATATTGTAGGGCTGCAAATAAACGGGTTAGCATTTCACCAGAATAGCACGATCGGCATCCCGTCGGGCGGGGCTATTAAACAATTCTAAAAATAACGGATTTGAACTTATCCATTTATTATCTTTTTGAGTTCTTTTAGGATTTGTTTCATCGTGTTTTTGTTTTTGGATTCCACGTTTAACCTTAATAACGGTTCTGTATTGCTTTTTCTAATGTTGAACCAGTAATT
>CAZAFP010000003.1:12984-17489 GCA_964484835.1 uncultured Methanosarcinales archaeon | reverse complement strand
TACTATAGGGGTGCTAACTTGATGTTGAACAAAGAAGAATAATTTTCCAAAACCTTTTTAAATAGTTCTTTATTCCAAAGGCTTACTAAATAAGTAAGTGTGTTTCAAAACACGCTTAAAACCAGGACCTGAAAAGACCTGTTAAGAACTGAAACAAAATGTTTCTAAACAAACAGGGTCAATGAGAGGTTCTTAAAAATAAACAAAAGGAAGAAAAAAAAGAAAAGACTCTTTTTTTTTCAGAAATAATAAAATGGCTAAATCAAGCAAACCTAGAAGCGGAAGTATGGGTGTCTGGCCCAGGAAAAGAAGTAAAAAGCAGACTGCGAGGATTAGAAACTACACAACTACGGATGAGGCTAAGCCCCTTGGATTCGCAGGTTACAAAGCAGGAATGACACATTTGATGGTGACGGGACAAGGCAAGAATAAAGTAAACGCTGGCCAAGAAACATACACTCCGGCGACAATAATAGAATGCCCGCCTATGAAAATAGCCAGCGTCAGACTATACAAAAACAATAACGTAATACAACAAATAAACCTTAAAACAGACAAGGAATTAGCAAGGCAGCAAAAAAACAATCCTAAAAAAGCCAAAGGAAAAGAAAGCCTAGAAAAACTAAATCCTGAAGAATTCGACGATTTAAGAATTCAAGTCTACACAACTCCTAAGACAACAACTATTAAAAAAACTCCGGACTTATTCGAAATGGAACTGGGCGGGTCCAAAGAAGAAAAATTAGAATACATAAAAAACAACTTCGACAAAGTAATCACAATCAACGATATCTTCAAAGAAGGCGTATTCGTAGACACGCACTCAATAACAACAGGTAAAGGATTCCAAGGACCAATAAGAAGATTCGGAATCGGAATGACAAGCCACAAATCCGAAAAAGCAAGAAGAAACCCAGGATCCCTAGGAGGCTGGAAAGGACACGCACACTTCATGTACAGAGTTCCAAAAGCAGGACAAACAGGATATCATCAAAGAACCCAAAACAATAATTTAATTCTCAAAATCTCAGACAAGCCAGAAGAAGTCAATCCCAAAGGAGGCTTTTTAAGATATGGCGAAGTCAAAAATCCTTATATCATAATAAGAGGAAGCATCCCGGGTCCGAAGAAAAGACTAATCACGATGACGAGTCCTAGAAAGCCAAAGAAAGTCAGTTATTCATCAGAATCGATAACAAGTATTAGCAGAGAGTCGCAACAATGAAACTAAAAATACTAAACAAAAAAGCAGAAGAAAAAGGCAGTTTAGAGTTGCCAAAACAATTTTCGGAAATAACCAGGCAAGACCTTATCAAAAGAGCAGTCCAAGCCATACAAGCAAATAACAGAACGAGCTACGGAGCTAAGGAAGGAGCTGGTCAGAGACACTCAGCATACCTGAGCAAGAGAAGAAGAGCTTACAGAGGAACATACGGAACAGGACAAGCAAGGACTCCGAGGAAGATACTAAGTAGAAACGGTATAAGATTCTACTACGTAGGAGCAGTCGTGCCTAACACAGTGGGAGGAAGAAGAGCACACCCTCCTAAGTCAAGCAAAGTATGGAGTAAGAGTATTAACAAAAAAGAAAACCAGAAAGCAATAAGATCAGCAATCGCAAGCACGGTAAACACTGAATTAATAACAAGTAGAGGTCATAAAGTACCTAGTAATTTCCCATTCATAATAAGTGACGAATTTACAAATATTAGCAAGACAAGCGAGTTAAAAAAATCCTTGGAAAAACTAGGCTTCAAAGAAGAACTAGAAAGAGCGGAAAAAACCAAGATAAGACCAGGTAAAGGAAAGAGCAGAGGCAGAAGGTATAAGAAGAAAACAAGCATTTTATTCGTAGTAACAGAGCCATGCCAACTAGCCAACGCAGCAACTAACCTGCCAGGATGCTCAGCAATACTAGTACAGGACTTGAACGCTTACTCACTAGCACCAGGAACAAGCCCTGGAAGACTAACACTATACACAGAATCAGCAATTAAAAAACTAAAAGAAGACAAACTCTTCATGAATGGTGAAAAATGAGACAAGACCAAATCATAAGATACGCACTCGCAACTGAAAAAAGCATGCGATTAATGGAATCAGAAAACAAACTAGCATTCATAGTAGATAAAAGAGCGAATAAACAAGAAATCAAAAAAGCAATAGAAGAAGAATTCAGTGTTAAAATACAAAACGTAAGCACGACAATAACCCCTAATGGGAAGAAGAAAGCATACATACAATTCACAGAGGAAACACCGGCTATTGACGTTGCTACAAAACTAGGGTTAATGTAAAAATGGGTAAAAACTTAATACAACAAAGACGTGGAAAAGGAACTAACAGGTTCAGAGCCCCAGACTTCAGATACAGAGGTAAGGTTAAGATCCTGAAAAAGAACTCCTACACTGTTAAGAACCTAGTAAGATGCTCAGGACACTCAGCTCCACTAATCGAAGCGGAGTACGACGACAAAACAACCAGCTTGTTAGTCGCGCCTGAAGGAGTGGCAATCGGAGACAAGTACGAAATAGGAACCGAAGCCAAAACAGGTAATATACTACCACTTCAGTTAATACCAGAAGGAACCAACGTCTTCTGCATAGAAGCAGTACCGGGAGACGGCGGAAAATTCGTAAAAGGAAGCGGGAGCTATGCAAAAATAGTTTCAAAAACAGAAAAAGCAGTATCATTAGTACTGCCGAGCAAGAAAAGAAAAGACTTCCATCCAGCATGTTATGCAATGATAGGCGTAGCGGCAGGAGGAGGAAGACCTGAAAAACCAATCTTGAAAGCAGGTAAGAATTACCATATTAAGAGATCAAAGAACAAGTTCTACCCAGTAGTATCCGGTAGTGCGATGAACGCAGTAGCGCATCCATTCGGTAACAAGAGAACTAGCAGGAAATCACACGCTAAGCCAGCGCCGAAGAACGCGCCAGCCGGTAGAAAAGTAGGACATATCAGACCCAAGAGGACGGGGAGAAAGAATAAGTGATTAAAAAATGGCGAAAAAAGTATTCAAATACAAAGGAAAAACACTAGAAGAGCTTCAAAGCCTGGACTATGACCAACTAGCAGAGCTAATGCCTTCTAGCCAGAGAAGAAAACTAAAAAGAGGATTCACAGACGAGGAGAAGAAACTAATCGCTAAGCTGGAAAAGAAAGATCACGTTAAGACTATGTTAAGAGACATGCTAGTACTGCCGGAAATGGTAGGTAAGACAATAAGTATTCACAACGGTCAAAAATATGAAAAAGTCGAGTTACAACCAGAAACAATAGGCGTGAGACTAGGCGAATTAGTATTGACTAGGAAGAGATTAACACACGGAAGCGCGGGTGTAGGAGCAACTAGATCAAGCGCGAGTGTATCGGTAAGATAAAAATGAAAACAAAATATGCTTTTGAAGAACAAGAAGACATGGCTAAGGCCTACGGGAGTAACCTAGGCATAAGTACGAAAGTAAGCATAGAGATAGCCAATCACTTAAGAGGAAGGTCAACCTCAAAAGCCAAAGCTATACTGGAGAACGTACTCAAAAAGAAAGAAGCCATACCTTTCAAAAGATTTACCGACGGCGTAGGTCACAAAACAGGAATAGGCCCTGGCAGGTATCCTGAAAAGGCAAGCAAGGAATTCCTAAAGCTTATCAAACAAGCAGAAGCTAACGCTCAAAACAAAGGACTAGGTGAAGAACTGAAGATAGTACATGTCTCTGCGAATAAAGCTCCTAAGCAGATGAAACAAGGCAGGAAGGAATTTAAGAGAACACACGTACAATTAATAGTCCAAGAAGAAAAGGTCGAGAAAAAATGATTGAAAGAACATTCGTATCACAAAACATGAAAGAATTCGAAATAAAGAAGTTTTTATTCGAAGAACTAACAAGAGCCGGACTTAGCGACGCAAAACTACAAAGAACGCCTTTGGGCGAGAAGGTTCAAGTCTTCGCATCAAGACCTGGCTTGGTAGTTGGTAAAGGCGGAGCTAACATAACAAGGCTTACTAACGAATTAAAAACAAGATTTAACTTAGAAAATCCTCAGATAGAAATAGAAGAAGTAACCAATCCAAACACAAACGCTTCAATAACCGCTGAGCTAATCACGAACTCCTTAGAAAGATTCGGAACTCAAAGATTCAAAGGCGTGGGGCACAAAGCACTAGCCAGCGTCATGGACGGAGGGGCATTAGGTGTTGAGATTTTAATCAGTGGTAAGATACCAAGTAGTAGGGCGAAGACTTGGAGGTTCTACCAAGGATATCTTAAGAAATGCGGAGACATAAGCATATCAGGCGTTGACAAATCACACCAAATCGCGAGGCTGAAAACAGGCGTCGTCGGAGTGACTGTTACTATAATGCCGGGTACGACTGTATTGCCTGATCAGATTAAACTAAGAGAAGAACCAGAGACAATCGTGGAGGAATTAGAAACTCCTGAAGAGACCAAAGAAGAACTGGAAAAAGAAGAAAAACAAGAAGAGAAGCCTGCTAAGAA
>CAZAFP010000003.1:8034-12884 GCA_964484835.1 uncultured Methanosarcinales archaeon | reverse complement strand
AAGAAGAGAAGCCTGCTAAGAAGACAACCAAGAAGAAAGAAACTGCTAAAAAAGAACCGGAAAAAAAATCCAAATCAAAAACTAAAAAGGAATCCGAAGGGTCTGAAAAATGAAAACAAAAGAAGCTAGAAAACTAAAAACTGAAGACTTGCAGAAGAAACTACAAGAACTAAAACTAGAACTATCAACACTGCAAGGACAAGCAGCGACGGGAACACCACCTAAGAGCCCTGGTATGATCAAACAATTAAAGAAAACAATGGCTAGACTGAGAACAATAGAATACGAAAGAAAACTAGACGAATTAACAAAAAAATATTCGGAGGCTAAAAAATAAGATAGAATGCCTGAAATAGATCCAATTACGGGACTGCCTAAAGAGCTAGGCGCTTGGGATAACATCGCCAAGGAAAGCCAGAAGATAACAATCAAAGTAATAAAAAAGAAATTCGGAAAAAAATACACAGTAATAGAAGGAATAAACCAACACGAAGTCAACGTGAAAGACGTCGCTAAGAAACTAAAAAACAAATTCGCATGTGGCGGTACAGCCAAAGGCGGAATGATAGAACTTCAAGGCGACCACAAAAAACAGATAAGAGCCGAATTAATCAAACTCGGCTTCAGTCCGGATTCAATAGAATCATGAACAAATACCAAAAAGAATACCTTGGTAAAGAACTGGAAATAATCCAGACGAACAACAAACAACAACAAGGCCTCAAAGGCCTGATAGTCGACGAGACCAAATACGCTTTTGTCGTGAAAAACAAGAAAGAAAGGACAATACTAAAAAAGGATAACAAATTCCTCATCGACCAAGACATAATCGAAGGGAATAAAATCCTTAAAAGACCCGAAGACAGGGTGAAAATCAAAAAATAAGGAAAAAATGGAAAACAAAATATCCACAAGAGGAAGAACATTCAAAGGAATAGTCGTAAGAGACAGAATGAGCAAAACAGTTAGTGTAGAATGGGAGAGAATGAAGTACATACCAAAATATGAGAGGTACGAAAAGAAAAGATCCCGTGTTAAAGCACACAACCCTGAAGAAATAAACGCAAGAACAGGCGACTATGTAGAGATAAAAGAAACAAGACCATTAAGCAAGACTAAAAATTTCATAGTAACAAAAATAATCAAAAGGTAAGAAAATGAAAGCAATAAGTGCCAAAGTAACAAAAGCTTTACAAACAGGAAGCAAAGTAGAAACCTGCGATAATAGCGGAGCAAAAGTAGTTAAGATATTCAGCGTCAAAGGCCACAAGACAATAAAAGGCCAGACACCCGCTGCAGGCGTAGGAGACATGGTAAAAGCCAGCGTTATAAAAGGCAGACCGGACATGAGAAAAACAGTAGTCTGGGCAGTCATAGTCAGACAAAAAAAGGAATACAGAAGACTAGACGGAACGAGGGTAAGCTTCGAAGACAACGCAGTAGTCGTAGTTAAAGACGAAAAAGGAAACCCAAAAGGAACAATATTCAAAGGACCAATCGCTAAAGAAGCCACCCAGAGATGGCCTGGAATAGCGAAAGTCGCAAATATAATAGTATAGGTGTTAGAATTATGAAAACAACATTTTCAAAAACGTGGAAGTCGAGCAAGAAGACTAGGAAGCAGAGGAAGTACAGATACAAAGCTCCTCTACACATAAAAAGAAAATTCCTAACTATAAACCTCGCTAAAGAACTAAGAGAAAAGCACGGCTTTAGAAACGTTAAAGCCAGAAAAGGAGACACCGTAAGGATCCAAAGAGGAAAATACAAAGGACAAGAAGGCAAGATAGACTATGTATTCCCAAAGAAAGGAATCGTATACATAGAAGGCTTTGAAAAACCAAAAGGAGAAGGAAGCAAGGTAAGAGAGCCTTTCCAACCATCAAACTTACAAATAGTAAAACTTGACTTGTCAGACAAGATAAGAAAGAAAAAACTAACAAAGAAAGAAGGAGAGCAATAAAATGGTTAAGAATCACTTAAAAAGAATCAAATCCCCAAGGACTTGGAATATTTTGAGGAAGACACACAAATTCATATCCAAACCCAACCCGGGGGGTCATAAGTTAGAACAAGCAGTTAGTATAAACACATTCCTAAAAGAAATACTAAAGGTTACAAAGACAACCAAAGAAACCAAGTACTTACTAACCCATAAAGAAGTAAAGATAAACGGGAATAAGAAAAAAGACGAGAAGCACCAAGTAGGCTTCTTAGACGTGGTAACACTGCCTGACAAGAAAAAATACCTTTGCACAATCAACAAGAAAGGATTATTAGACGCTAAAGAAGTCAAAAAAGACGAGACTTTGTTAAGGATAACAGGCAAAACAATTTTAAATCAAGGCAGAATACAAATCAACTCCCTGAGCGGGATAAACATATTCGTAGATAAAAAAGAAGGTGCCAAGTACAAAATAGGAGACACTTTATTAATAAATGCGTCTACTAAAGAAGTCAAAGAGCATTTCCCAAGACAAAAAAATATGACTGGATTCATATTCACAGGGAAACACGCAGGAAAACAAGGCTTGATAAAAGAAATAAGCCAAGGCGAAGTGACAATAAAAACTGAAAAAGACGAATTCGAAACACACAAAGAATATGTCTTGATAACAGGAAAAACCAAACCAGTAATAGAACTATAAAAATGAATTCGATGAAAAAAATCAAGATAGAGAAAGTAACCCTCAACGTAGGAGCGGGTAAAGATCCTAAACAGTTAGAAAGAGGAGAAAAACTCTTGGAAAACATAACAGGGATCAAACCAGTTAAGACTACAACCCAGAAAAGAATACAAGGATGGGGATTAAGACCTGGCCTGCCCATAGGATGCAAAATCACCTTGAGAGGGGAAGAAGCAAAAGAAATGGTTGAAAGACTGGTTTATGCTAAAGATAATGTATTCGCAGACTCAAGCTTCGACGACCAAGGCAATATAAGCCTGGGCATAAAAGAATACGTCGATATAAAAGACGCTAAGTACGACGTAGAGATAGGAATGATGGGATTACAAGCCAACATAACACTAACAAGACCTGGCTTCAGAGTCAAGAATAAAAGAATAAGAAAAAGCAAGATCCCTGCTAGGCATAAAATCAGCAAGGATGAAGCAAAAGAATTCATGAAAGAAAACTACAAAGTCAAAATAGGTGAAGAACAATGACTACCTCAGATCATACAAAAATTTTAAACCAACTCAGTAAAAAACCAGGAAAGCTGGCCAAGTACGAGAAGCACAATACTAAAAAAAGACCTGAAAAAGGCCAGAATAGTAAGAAATGCAGCTTATGCGGAAGAACCGGCGGTCACATAAGCAAGTACGGACTAAAAATTTGCAGGCAGTGCTTCAGAGACAACGCACTAGAATTAGGATTCAAAAAATACACATGAGGTAACAAAGAATGACACTTAACGATCCACTAGCAAACGTATTATCTTTCATAAATAACTATGAAAGACTAGGAAAAAAAGAATTAACCACGAATAACAATTCCAAGTTAATAAGACAAGTCCTAGACATAATGCAAGAAAAAAAACTAATCGGAGGCTACGAAGAAATAGCCGATGGTAAGTCAGGAATGTTAAAAATAAACCTAATAGGATACTTAAACGAAGCAGGCGTTATAAAGCCAAGGTACAGAGTTAAAGTAAGCGACTTAGAAAAATACGAAAAACGTTACTTACCAGCGAAAGACTTCGGAGTATTAATAATCAGCACGAGTAAAGGCTTAATGACTCACAAACAAGCCAAAGAACAAAACCTAGGAGGGTCATTGATAAGCTACGCATACTAAAATGGAATACAAAACATTAGAAAAAGAAATAATCCTGCCAGAAGGCGTTGAATTCGCAAGGGAAGGCAAGGAAGTGACCATCAAAGGTCCGAAGGGCGAGTTAAAAAGGAAGATACTAGACCCTAGTGTGGACTTAGAAAAAACAGGAGACAGCCTAAAACTAAGCTTTCCAATCCTTAACAAGACTAATAAAAGAAAACTTCATACTTTCGCAGCCCATTTAGATAACATGGTAAGAGGCGTAACTGAAGGTTATACTTACAAATTAAAAATCTGCAGTGGTCATTTCCCTATGAACGTAGCATTAAAAGGCGACGTCGTTGAGATTAAAAATTTCATAGGAGAAAGCGTGCCTAGAAAAGTAAAACTAAAACAAGGCGCAGAGGTTAAAATCGACGGTGACGTAATAAACGTAACCAGCACTGACAAAGAAATCGCGGGTAACACAGCAGGTGATTTAGAGAAAATAACAAGAAGGAAAGGCTTCGATAAAAGAATATTCCAAGACGGGATATACATAATTGACAAGCCAAAAAGAGAAATTCAAAAATGAAATTCGAAAGAAAAGACTCAAAAAAGAAACTAAGGATAGGCAATAGTTGGAGAAAGCCTAAAGGCATGCATAATAAAAGAAGACTTCAAAAAAGCGGCCATGCTAAGATTGTAAAGCCAGGCTTTGGCAAGAAGAAAGGAGAAAAAAACAAAGTCGAAGGCAAGGAAATAATGCTTGTTTCCAACCTCGAAGATTTGAAAAAAGCAAATCCTAAAGAACATACTTTGAGCATAGCCAGGACTTCAAAAAAGAAAAAACTAGCTATTTTAGAAGAAGCTAAGAAGCAAAAATTCACATTCGTAAACTTCAACCCTGAAAGATTCGAAGAAAAAATCAATAAAGACATAGCTGAAAAGAAAGCAGAAAAAGCTAAGAGGCTGAAGAGAAAAGAAAAGCAGAAAGAAAAACAAAAAGAAGCGGAAAAGAAAGAAGAAAGTAAAAAAGAAGAAAAGAAAGATTCGGGAGAAACCTCTAAAGACAAGTCAGAAGATAAGGGAGAA
>CAZAFP010000003.1:6137-7934 GCA_964484835.1 uncultured Methanosarcinales archaeon | reverse complement strand
TCAGAAGATAAGGGAGAAAAAGTAAACAAGTGATAAGATGAAAATACAAAAAAGACTCGCAGCAAAGGTTTTAGGAACTAGTCCTAACAAGGTAAAATTCGACCAGTCCAGATTAGTCGATATAAAAGAAGCCATAACCAAAACGGACATAAGAAACTTAGTTAGTGAAAAAGCCATAACTAAAAAGAACGTCCACAGTGCTAGCAGAGCAGGTGCGAGGAAGAACAAAGTTCAAAAATCTAAAGACTTGAGAAAAAACCAAGGATCCAGAGAAGGAAAGAAAGGAGCCAGACAGCCTAGGAAAGAAGCTTGGATGGCAAAGATCAGAAAACAAAGAATGGTCCTTAAAGAACTAAAACAAAAAGGTCTAATCACGGACTCTAATTACAGGGATCTTTATTACAAATCCAAAGGAGGCTTCTTCAGAAGCAAGAGGCACTTAATGGGATACATGGAAGATAAAGAATTATTCAAAAAAAATAACGAGTTGAAAAAATGAAAGCAAACTATACAGTACCATACAGAAGAAAAAGAGAAGGAAGAACTGACTATAAGAAAAGACTCAGCTTATTAAAAAGCAGAAAGACGAGACTAGTCATAAGAAAAACTAACACTCAAATACTAATCCAATTCACAGATTATAATCCAGACGGAGACCAAGTAAAGATAAGTCTTAACTCATCCTCTCTAAAAAAAGAAGGTTGGAAAGGAAGTTTTAACAATTTACCCGCTGCTTACCTAGCTGGTTACAAAGCAGGATTATTAGCTAAACAAAAAGGAATTAAAGAAGCAGTCTTGGACAAAGGACTGCAAATACACTTAAAAGGAAGCAGGATTTACGCATGCTTAAAAGGAGTAGTTGACGCGGGTATAAAAACACCTGCAAGCCCATCCATTTATCCATCAGAAGACAGGTTAAAAGGAAAACACATAAGTGACGATTACGAAAAGAAAATAGAAGACGTTAAAAAGAAAATAGAAGGAAAATAAAAATGTCAGAACAAAAAATTAAATCAGAAGAGGAAGAAAGAGAAGTACTCGAACCTTTAAAGGAAGATGAAGCTCCTGAAATAACCATACCTAGTGACTGGACGCCAAAAACAGAATTAGGAAGAAAAGTTGTCAACGGAGAAATAACAGATATAGATCAAATATTAGATACGGGTCAAGCTATATTAGAGCCTGAGATTGTAGAATCCTTATTAAACTTAGAAAGTGATTTATTAATGGTTGGTCAGGCCAAAGGAAAATTCGGAGGGGGTCAGAGAAGAGTATTTAGACAAACCCAGAAGAAAACCAGAGAAGGAAACAAGCCTAAATTCACAACCATGGCAATCGTAGGTAATAAAGATGGCTACGTAGGCATTGGCTTTGGAAAAAGCAAAGAAACAGTACCTGCAAGGGAAAAAGCCATCAAACAAGCCAAGATTAACGTATTCAAAATAAGCAGGGGAGCCGGAAGTTGGGAATCTAACTCTAAAGAACCGAGTAGCATCCCATTCGCAGTCACAGGAAAGTGTGGCAGTGCGGAGATAACATTAATGCCTGCTCCTAAAGGAAAAGGTTTATGCGTAGAAAAAGAATGTGCTAAGATACTCGGATTGGCAGGAATACAAGATGTCTGGGCTAAGTCAAGAGGTCAGACCAAGAACAAGATAAATCTCGTAAAAGCATGTGAGAATGCTTTAAAGAAACTCATATCCACAAAGCTAAGAGAAGAAGACGCTAAGGAAGTATCTTATCAAGAAGGCAAAGTGAAGGTAATTTAAAAATGGCAGATTCAAAAAACTATATAGG
>CAZAFP010000003.1:0-6037 GCA_964484835.1 uncultured Methanosarcinales archaeon | reverse complement strand
TACAGGGGTAATGACATTAACGATTTAATAAAAAAAATGGTTGAACAAAAATGACGATTAACAAAAGAGCTAAAAATACTAGGTTAAGAGGAAGTAAAACCCACGGAGGCGGCTCCATGAAGAAAAGAAGAGGCGCTGGGCACAGAGGTGGCCGTGGAAAAGCAGGTAGTGGTAAAAGAGGAGACGGTAAAAAACCTATGTATTGGAAAGACCTCAAATACTTCGGCAAGAAGAAATTCACAGTGCCTGGCAAACAAGAAAATGTGGCTTTAACAGTCCATTCCTTAGAATCAGAACTAGATACTCTAGTCTCTAAAAAACTAGCGAGTTTAGAAAAAAACCTTTATAAAATAAACCTCACAGAACAAGGCATATACAAATTACTAGGCACAGGCGTCATTAACAAAAAAGTAGAAGTCACCGTGGATAAAGCTTCTGAGAAAGCAATATCCAAAGTTGAAAAAGCCGGCGGTAAAGTAATATTGCCTAGTCAAGAATAGACATTCAAAATGAGTTTTTTAGATAAAGTAATAGAGAACTTGCCAGAGGTAACCCCTCCCGCGCAGAAAAAACAATCGTTCAAAACCAAATTAAAATGGACGTCTATAGTTCTCGCACTTTATTTCATACTCGCACTCATACCACTTTATGGTCTGGGAGAGAACGCACTTGAGCAATTCGCATTCTTAAGCACGATACTAGGAGCTAGCTTCGGAAGTTTAGTAAGCCTTGGTATCGGCCCAATCGTAACCGCGAGTATAGTCTTACAACTACTTAACGGTTCGGGTATTACAAACTTCGACTTGACTAAAGACGCTGATAAAAGGCGTTTCCAAGGAACTCAAAAGATAATGGCTGTATTCTTCACAGTCGTAGAAGCCTTTGTATTCGTATTACTAGGTGGTTTCACACCGGAGCCGGGTATAAGTCCTTTAGTCTTGGTAGGTCAGTTAATCATAGGTGGTTTATTCATAATCTTAATGGACGACATAATTGGTAAGTACGGCTTCGGAAGCGGTGTCAGTCTATTCATAGCAGCAGGAGTTAGTCAAGAAATATTCGTACAATTATTCAATCCATTCCCGAGTCCTTTCAATCCTGAAATAGCAGCGGGTGCATTGCCTGCTATATTCCAAAGCTTGACAGGAGGAGCAGAAGGGGCTCAAACAGCAAGTATTGAAATAGCAAGGGTTTTAGGAACCATTGCCATATTCTTCGTTGTAGTATTCGCACAAGCCATGAAGGTAGAGATTCCTCTTAGCTTTGGCAGGGTTAAAGGTCACGGTGTTAGGTGGCCTCTCAAATTCTTGTATGCGAATGTAATCCCTATAATATTAGTAGCTGCTTTAATAGCTAATCTTCAGTTATTGGCGACGTTTTTAGACAATTCGGGTTATCCTATATTGGGTACTTTCACAGAGGATCCTAACCAAGGAGCTATTCCTGAGTCTGGTTTTATTTATTGGATTAACCCTCCTGAATTATTGAGGGAGATGGTTATAGGTTCATTCACGCCTTCTATGTTATTACAAGGCCTGAGTTATATACTTATATACGTAGCGGGAGCTGTATTATTCAGTATATTCTGGGTTCAAACAGCGGGATTAGATGCTAGGAGTCAGGCTAAGCAGATGATGGCCAGTGGCTTGCAAATACCTGGGTTTAGAAAGGATAAGAGGGTTCTTGAGAGGATTCTCAAGCGTTACATAAGTCCTCTTACGGTACTGGGTGGTATGGCTATTGGTTTATTGGCAAGTGTCGCGGATTTACTCGGTGCTATAGGAACAGGTACTGGTTTGTTATTAACTGTAATGATACTCTATAGGCTTTATGAGGAGATTGCTAAGCAGCACATGTATGATATGAATCCTCTTATGAGAAAATTCATGGGTGGTAATTAAAAGTGATTCCTTTTTTTAACGAATTAAGTTATCTGGGTATTATTGTAATTCTCGCTCTTTTAATTACTGTTGTTAACACTCTTTTTTACAAGTACTTGACTGATCAGAGTCTTATTAAGCGTTTGAAAGAAGATATGAAAAAGTTAAGGAAGAAAGTTAACAAGGCTAAGGGTGATCAGGATAAGCAGATGAAGCTCCAGCAGCAGATGATGGAGAAGAATATGCAGGTTATGAAGCAGAGCTTCAGACCTATGATTTATACAATTCTTCCTTTATTGTTGATTTTTGCTTGGATGAGTGCTAACTTAGTTTATGAGCCTATCCAGCCTGGTGAGGAATTTGAAGTCGTGGCTTTAATCTCGGAGTCTTACTCTGAGTCTTCAGACACTGTTTTTTTAAACACGTCTTTTGAAATACTGGATAGGGAAGATGTGGACAGATTGATAACGTGGCGTTTACAGGCCGCGGAAGAAGGCGTTCACGAGTTAGAAATATCCGGCTCTGGTTTTAGAGAGACTAAAGAAGTTCTGATAACAAACGATAAAGATTATTCTGATCCAGTTTCTAACTTTGACGGTGCTTTAAAACAAATCAGGGTAGATCATGACTTGGTAAGGCCTTTTGGGGATTTCAGCTTGTTTGGTTGGAGGCCGGGATGGCTTGGTAGTTATATCTTATTAAGTATTTTCTTTAGTATAATCTTGAGGAAGCTTTTCAGAGTCAGTTAACTTAATTAGGGATAATATTTATAAATGCGTTTCTTTTTCTTGGTTTTCATGCAACACAAAACTAAATCCAGAACTTTCAGAAGGAAGAACTTAAGAACAGTATCTGGTACTAAAAGAGTATATTTGAGGAGGAAGCCTAAGCTGGCTAGATGTAGCGTTACTGGCGAGACTCTGAAGGGTGTCCCTAGGGAGTTACCTGGTAAGATGGCTAAGAAAGCTAAGTCTAGCAAGAGACCTGAAAGGCCTTACGGAGGAGTGTTATCTTCCAAAGCTGCTAGGGGTATGTTGAAAGCGAGGGCTAGAGAGAAAGATTTGTGAAGGTCCAGTCTCATTTCGGCGACGATGAGCGATTGTTTCTTGGACCGGCGGAGGTAATGATAGAATGTTTGAAATAGGTAGATTATGTGTGAAGATTGCAGGCAGGGATGCTGGAAAGACTTGTGTGGTCGTAGACAAGGTTGACGAGTCTAATGTTTTAATAGCTGGAGAGACTAGGAGGAGGAAGTGCAACGTTAGGCATTTGGAGCCTCTTAAGAAAGTTATTAAGATAAAGAAAGGCATTTCTCAGAGTGATTTGAAAAAAGAATTTGACAAGTTAGGATTGTCTTTCTGGGAGTCTAAGCCTAAAAAGGCTGGTGAAAAGCCTAAGAAGTCTAAGGCTGACAAGTCAAAAACAGAAAAACAATGATTTGTATTCACTAAAGGATAGCAACATTTATATATTTCTTGTTCTTTTCTTTTTATTATGATACTAAAGGACTCATTCATAGAAAAACTAAAAGCATTCGGTATAAATTCTTACGAAGCAAAGATATGGACAGCACTCTTATCAAGAGGCATAAGCACAGCGGGTGAGCTGAGTGATATTGCTAATGTTCCTAGGAGTAGGAGTTACGACGTCTTGGAAAGTCTTGAGAAGAAAGGCTTTGTTGTTATGAAGGTTGGTAAGCCTATTAAGTACATCGCGGTTCCTCCGAAGGAAGTTCTTGAGAGGGTTAAGAAGAATGTTCATAAAGAAGCGGAAGATCACGTGAAAACCTTAGAAGAACTATCAGGTTCTGAAATGATCAACGAATTAGACTCCATACACCAATCAGGACACTCCATGGTAAATCCTGAAGACTACGCAGGCTCCTTAAAAAACAGAAGGGCTGTGCTTGACAGGATGACATCTATTATAAAAACAGCCGAGCAAGAAATCTTACTTGCGACGACTGAAAAATACATTCATGAAAAAGCAGAAGTGCTTCTAAGACCATTGCAAAAAGCAAGCCAGAGAGGAGTTAAAATAAAAATCGCGGCTCCCATAAAAGAAGAAACCGAAGAGATAAAAATCTTAAAAGAACTCTGCGAAATAAAAAATCTCGATTTAAAAGCCAGATTCATACTCGTAGACGGCATATCTTTATTATTCATGCTAACAGAAGGAATAGAATCTAACGATCCAGCCCTCTGGGTTGACAATAGCTTATTTGCCAGTGCATTAACACAACTATTTGACTTGGCATGGCAAACACATGCAGAAAATATTTAACTAACATAATTCTGAAGGTTTAATAATGGAGAATTATAAAATAATTGGAACTAGCCATGTTTCCAAAGACTCTAAAAAACAAATCAAAGAAACCTTTTTTGAATTCGAACCAGACTCTATAGCTGTAGAGCTAGATCTTAATCGTTTTCAATCTCTTAAGAACAACAAAACTTCTGGAAAGCCCAGCTTTAAATTAATAAAGGAAGTAGGCCTCACAGGCTTTTTATTCGCCATAATAGCAGGATTCTTACAAAAAAGAATAGGCAGGATATTAAAAGTCCAGCCAGGATCTGAATTTTTATTAAGCGCTAACCTCGCCAAGAACAACAACTTAAGACTTTACTTAATAGACAGGGATATAAGAATAACGCTAAAAAGAATAAATAAAAACATGGGTTGGAAAGAAAAACTAAAAATCGTAAAAGAAATAATCTGGCCTTTTAACAAGAAAAAAATAAAATTTGACGTTTCTAAAGTCCCTGAGGATGAACTAGTAAAAAAATTAACTTTTGAGATGAAAAAAGAATACCCGGGTATTTACAAAGCACTAGTCGACGAAAGAAATCAACACATGGCTAAGCAAGTCGCAGGCATAATGAAAAAATGGCCTGAAGAAAAAATACTGGTCGTCATAGGAGCTGGTCATAAAGAAGGATTCGAAGAATACTTGAAAGAGTATCTGAAATCTTAATTCTGAGAAACTATTAAATACTAGCTTTTTATTAATAAACTGTATGGATTGGAAGCGCTTATTATCATTCAACGCCAAAGAAGCACAATTATTTTTATTAACGGCTCTTATCAGCGCGTTCATATTGTCCGATTATAGATACATAGGAGTGAGAGAATTAAACTATGCAGAAGCATCCTATTCTTTCTTCTTGAACTTTTTATTATTCTCAATACTATACCTCTCCTTGGTACTAGTACAAAAAACAGTTGCGGGGGCTAGAGGCTATAGTCATTCTTTTGAAGTCTGGCAATTCGGGCCTTTAATAGCGGTCTTAATAACCATTTTAAGTTATGGGCTTATACCTTTCCTATACCTTGGGAACTTAATAGTAAGCCCGGTAAAAAGATTAAGACTTGGTTATTTCGAAAGAAGTGTCAACTTAAAAGACTTGGCCTTGCTAGGATTTCTAGGGCCTTTAACCATATTTATAATCGTTTTATTAATCTTTGAGCCTTTATTTTTCTTAACAGGAAATCAAATATTCCAACAATTCATGATAGTAGGTTCTTTCATAATATTATTTTCCAGCTTGCCTCTGCCTTATACTAACGCGGTTAACGTATTAGTATTTAGTAGATTATTATGGCTCGGCTTGATATTATTCGGATTAATAAGCATTTTATTGATAAGCTTCAGCACGTTATATTCTTACGTCGTAAGTCTAGGACTCGCTGGTTTCATGGCTTATGCATTAAATCTAGAATTTAAAAAGTATTTCTAATTAATAAGGCTTACAATTCCTTTTTGTGTTAAATAAATACTTGAAACTATTGTCAAAATCCATAAAGGCTTTAAAATCATAAATAATAAGTACATTGCAATTACAAAATCAACCGTGCTCGCAGGGTCTTCTTTGAAAAGCATCATCTTTATAATCAAATAAGCTATAAAGCTAAACAAAAGCCTTGTCTCTACAATCTCCAAGTGATAAAGTATCATCACTAAAACTGTTAACAACTCCAAAAATCCCATTAATTTAACTATGAACATGCCATAAAAGTTATTTTTTGAGCTTAAAAAAGCTTTCTAAACCGTTTTTTAACGGTTTTTAAACAAAACATTTATATAGTTTATTCACGAGGGTAACTTTATAAACTCTATAGGGGGTGTATTTAAAAAATGGCTGAAAAAGTAACTAAAG
>CAZAFP010000002.1:0-22018 GCA_964484835.1 uncultured Methanosarcinales archaeon | reverse complement strand
CCACTATGTCAGCTATTTCTTCGAAATTAAAAAGGTCAAACCAAGCTAGGCTCGAACCAGCGATTAATAAAAACGTTATAACTATAAACACCAGCCATCTTAATCTCAAATTATCACCTTAAAACAAAGAACTAACGACTAAAGATTTATAAAGCTGTCTTTTTTTCCAACTCACTGTATGGGTAAAAATTCTAAACAACCAGAAGTGAACATCGGCTTAGTAGGCCACGTAGACCACGGTAAAACTACTCTTACAGAACAACTGAGTAGTAAATGGACAGATACACACTCTGAAGAACTGAAAAGAGGAATTACTATAAAATTAGGATATGCAGATACTACTTTTTACAAAACCAAAAAAGGATACTCTCCAAAAGGAGAAGACTCTGAATTTTTAAGAAAAGTCAGCCTGGTAGACGCTCCGGGACACGAATCATTAATGGCTACTATGTTAGCAGGAGCAACCCTTATGGACGGAGCTATATTACTAATAGCTGCGAATGAGCCATGTCCACAGCCACAAACAAGAGAACACCTTATGGCTTTAGAAAACAGCGGTATTAAAAACGTGGTTATAGCTCAGAACAAGATAGACCTAGTCGATGATGAGAAAGTTATGAAGAATTACAAACAAATCAAAGAATTCTTAAAAGGCACTAGCTATGAAGACGCACCTATAATACCTATAAGTGCCGGCAGAGGTATAAATATTAGTTATTTAATAGAAGCTATTGAAGAAACAATACCGACTCCAAAGAGAGATCCTGATAAAGATCCTTTATTCTTAGTAGCAAGGAGCTTTGACGTTAATAAGCCAGGCTATACACCTGATAAATTAACAGGAGGCGTCCTAGGAGGAGCTTTGCTGCAAGGTAAGTTAAAAGTTGACGAGGAAATAGAGATAAGACCTGGTAGGATTTACGAAGAACACAACAAGCTGAAAGCACAACCCATAAAGACTACTATTAAGAAAGTTATGAGCGGCAATAAAAGCTTTAAAGAAATAACCCCAGGAGGGAGCATGGGTTTGTTGACAGAATTAGATCCTAGCGTGGTTAAAAGCGATTCCCTAGGAGGAAGCATGGCCGGGATTCCTGGAAAGCTTCCGGATATTCTATACGAAGTCAACCTAGAAATCCACTTACTAGACAGAGTAGTAGGTAGCCAATCAGAATTAAACGTCGACCCTTTAAAGATGGGAGAACCCTTAATGCTTAACGTTAACAGCGCAGCTACTATAGGACAAGTAATTCATCTTGGTAACAAAGAAGCTAAGTGCAGATTAAAACTTCCTATATGTGCAGAGAAAGACTCAAGAGTCAGCATAAGCAGAAGAGTCGGCAGTAGATTCAGACTTATAGGATACGGAATTCTAAAATAAAAAAAAAGAAGAAAAAGGAGTTTTTTTAACCCCAAATAAACTCTGGAGGTCTGTTAACATCCCTTACGTTTATTTCTACTTCCTGACTGGTTTCTAGAGTGCCATCACTTACAGTTACAGTTGTATAGTAAGTAGCCGTACAACCTCTTTCATCACAACCATTAGGATAAGCATCTTCGTGGGTGGTTTGTCTAGTACTGCTGTTCATCCAACCACTAAAGCTTATTATTAAATCTTCACCGTCAGGATCATAGGCATTAACAGGTATTTCCACTACTTCTCCTTCGTCAACATATATAGGCTCTATTTCTTCCAATACAGGAGGCCTGTTCTTAGCTAATATTTCCAATTCGAAAGACTCAGTCGCTGTTAATTCACCATCAGTAGCAGTCAAAGTTACGTTATAAGTTCCTCTGTCTTCATAATCAGTTATTAACGTACCATTAGGTAAGAATGGCTCTGAAAATTCAAAAGTCACATCGTCACCGTCAGGATCTGTTATGTTAGGAGTTATATTCAAAGATTCTGTTTCTAAGACCTCTATATCTCCTATTGGCTCTATAACCGGTGGTCTGTTCTTAGCATCTACGAATACAGTTATATTAGCAGTCGTGGTTGCTTCTCCATCAGTAGCACTTACTACGACAAGATGTTCTCCTCTATCTCCGAAGTCTGTTTCTTTAGAACTAGAGTTCATCCAACCTTGATACGTTACGTTCAGAGCATCTCCGTCTTCATCGTAGATGTTACAATCAATCCTTACCGTTTCTGTTTCTTGAACAGTTATATTATCAGGACACTCCACAACAGGAGGCCTATTAGCTCTTAATATCTCCACAAGAACATACTCGGAAGTTGTTAACAAACCATCAGTAGCAGTTACTTGTACTAAATAACGACCCTCGTCGCCTATTTCAGTAAGCCATAAGCCTTCTTCGTTAAACGGCTCTCCAAATGTTAAAGAAACGTCTCCACCGTCAGGGTCTACTGCTTGTACAGGTATTTCTACCAAATCACCCTCCGTGGCAGTTATTTTATAAGTTGCTTTGGATTCGTTAACGCCGTCTAATTCTTCCAAATCATCCGTTTCGTTAATAGTTTCGTTGAACTCGTCTAAGTCGTTTTCCTCTACAGGAACACTTATAGGCTCTTGATATTCACAGGCTGCTACGAATACCAGTGCCAATGTTAATAATAGTATTATTTTTTTCATAATATAGATACCCCTCGTTAGTAGTTGTATAGACAGAGTCAATATTTAAATATTTCTATTAAGGAGTGGTTAATTAACCAAAGAACTTTCTGAAAAAGTTCTTCTGAGGCTTAACAGTTTCACCACTAGCTTTCTTGAAATCTTCCAAAGCATCCTTCTGAGCCTTGGATAATTTTTTTGGAACTTCAACATTTACAATAACGTGCTGATCGCCACGACCAAAACCATTTATGTTTTGTATTCCTTTATTTTTCATTCTGAACTTAGTACCTGGTTGTGTACCACTCGGTATTTTCAATTTAGCTTTGCCATCAAGCGTTGGGACTTCTATCTCATCACCAAAAACTGCTTGCACAAAACTTATAGGAGCTTCTAATATTATATCATCACCGTGCCTTTCGAAATAATCATGCTTCTTCACGTTTATGAATACGTATAAATCACCACTGGCCTTGCTTCTCGAAGCTGCTTCTCCATATCCTTGTAAGCGAAGCCTATTGCCAGATTCTACACCCGCAGGTATATCAACTTTTACTTTTGATTCTCCAACAATATATCCTTTACCGCTACACTCATCACAGGGCTTTTTTATTTTCTTGCCGGAACCTTCACATTCTTGACAAGGACCTGTTGATTGGAAAGCACCAAAAGGAGTTCTTCTTACCATCCTCACAACTCCCTGCCCGGCACAAGTACTACAAGTTTCTAACTCTTCACCACCCGTACCGTTGCATTTACCGCAAGGATTTTTCTTTGTAATACTTACTTCTTTTTCAACACCAAAAGCGGCTTCTTCTAAAGTTATGGTTAAATCAACTCTTAAATCACTACCTTTACTTCTTCTTCTACGACCACCGCCGAATATAGCGTCGAATATGTCATCCATGTCAAATCCAGAGCCGAAGTCGAAGTCTCCGAATCCTTCAAAGCCACTCCCGCCTTGACTTCCTTGCTGGAAAGCATCATGGCCCATTTGGTCATACTGCCTTCTCTTCTCATCATCTCCTAAGACGCTGGCCGCTTCACTTATTTCTTTGAATTTCTGCTCAGCACCCTCTTCTTTGTTAATGTCAGGATGGTATTTTTTAGCCAGCTTCTTATAAGCCTTTTTTATTTCTTCTTTAGAAGCATCTTTGCTAACTCCTAATAATTCATAGTAGTCTTTAGTCATTTTCTAGAAAAACAAAGAAAAAAAGAAGGGTTTTTATTTCTTCCCCTCTTTTTCTTTATCGTCTTCTTTGACTTCTTCGTAATCCGCGTCTACAGTGTCGTCTTTCTTTTCACCTTCTGAGGATTGTTGCTTGGCTTGTTCTTCTTGTTGAGCTTTGTATAGTTCAGCACTCATCTCCTGAACTTTTTTGTTAAGCTCTTCCATTTTCTTCTTCAAATCATCTATTTTCTTCTCTTCTTTTAATTTCTTTATCTCCTCAAGCTCTTTTTGTATCTCCTCAGATTTTTTCTTGTCGAACTTACCTTCCATCTCTTTAAGTGTTTTCTCAGTTGTGTAAACAAGACTGTCTGCTTGGTTTATTGTTTCGACTTCTTCTTGTTTTTTCTTGTCATCTTCTGCGTTTTTCTCTGCTTCTTCCTGCATCTTCTTAACTTCTTCCTCGGATAAGTTCGTACTGCTTGTTATCTTAATTTGTTGTTCTTTACCAGTACCTTGGTCTTTAGCACTTACATTTACTATACCATTGGCATCTATGTCAAAGACTACTTCTATCTGAGGAACTCCTCTTGGAGCAGGCGGTATTCCCACTAAGTCGAATCTTCCAAGGCTTTTGTTATCTGCAGCCATCGGCCTTTCTCCTTGCAAGACGTGTATGGTGACAGCGTTTTGATTATCTTCTGCCGTGCTGAATACTTTTTTATTCTTGGTAGGTATAGTCGTATTTTTATCTATTATCTTTGTGAAAACACCTCCTAGTGTTTCAATACCAAGGCTTAATGGAGTTACATCGAGTAACAGTACATCTTTTACTTCCCCTGCTAATATTCCTCCTTGGATAGCCGCTCCCATAGCTACTGCTTCGTCCGGATTTACAGATTTATCTCCTGGTTTTCCTGCTAAGTCTTCTACTAACTTTTGGACGGCAGGTATCCTAGTGCTTCCTCCTACGAATACGACCTTGTGTATGTCTTTCTCTGATAATTTAGCGTCTTTCATCGCTTGCTTCGTAGGTTCTTGTAATTTTTTCAAGATAGGCTCGAGCATTTGTTCAAATTTAGCTCTTGACAAGTCCATGTTTAAGTGTTTGGGACCTGAGTTGTCTGCGGTTATGAAAGGCAGGTTTATGTTCGTAGTGGTTTTACTGCTGAGTTCTATCTTGGCTTTTTCAGCAGCGTCTTTTAATCTTTGATAGCTGCTTTTATCTTCTCTTAAATCTATGCTGTTTTCTTTTTTGAACTCTTCAGCCATCCAATCTATTAGTAGTTCATCTACGTCATCTCCTCCTAGTTGGTTATCACCGTTGCTTGCTTTTACTTCGAATACGCCATCTCCTAATTCCAGAATGGAAACGTCGAAAGTTCCTCCTCCGAAATCGAATACTAAGACTGTGTTTTCTTCTTCTTTATCCAATCCGTATGCTAAACTAGCAGCTGTGGGCTCATTTATTATTCTGAGTACTTCTAATCCTGCTATTTTACCCGCGTCTTTTGTTGCTTGTCTTTGGCTGTCGCTGAAGTAAGCAGGCACTGTGATTACTGCTTTGTCTACTGTTTGTCCTAGGTAAGCTTCGGCGTCTCTTTTTAGCTTTTGTAATACCATCGCGCTAATTTCTTGCGGCGTGTATTCTTTATCTTGTATTTTTACTTTATAATCTTCACCCATATGCCTCTTTATACTTCTTACTGTATGTTCCGGGTTCATAATTGCTTGGTTTCTAGCTGTTCTTCCCACTAGTCTTTCTCCTTCTTTAGTTATGCTTACTACAGAAGGTGTTGTTCTGTCTCCTTCTTCGTTTGGTATTATGACCGGTTTTCCTCCTTCCATTACACTCATTGCGCTGAAAGTTGTTCCTAAATCTATTCCTATTACTTTACTCATCTTTATCACCTTTTGAAATTTTTACTTTGGCATGTCTCAATACTTTGCCGTTATACATATATCCTTTTTGCAGTACTTGAGTTATCTCTGTTTTTTCTCCTTCTTCTACCAGTACTACTTCGTGAAGATTAGGATCGTATTTGTCTGCTTTTATTTGTTCTAAGCCTTCTTCGTCTAGTATTTCTATTAATTGGCTGTATATCATTTCAACTCCTTTGCTGAAATCGTTTGTTTCTTTGTTGTTTGTTAATGCCAATTCTAAGTTGTCTATTACAGGCAGTATTTTTTTCAATAATTCTTCGTTTGCTCTTTTTTTTGTGTCTTGTTTTTCTTTCTCTGTTCTTTTTTGGTAGTTTTGGAATTCCGCGCTTAGTCTTTGCAGGGATTCCTTTAGTTCTTGGTGTTCTTTATGCAGAGTTTCTTCTTTTTCCTGTTTTTTTGTTTGTTTTTTTTCTTTTTTTGTCAACATTACCACCCATAAGTTTGTTGATTTAAAATCAACAAGGAAGGGTTAAAATTGGATGATATTTAAATATTTCGGTCTTAAAAAAACATTAATAATATAAATAAAAACAAAAAAACAATCCTTAAATGGTAGAGCCTGAAAAAAATCAGAAAAAAGTATACCTCAACTGGGAAGACATAGAATTACTAATACAAAAAACAGCTAAAGAAGTGAAAAACATCAAAAACATATACGGAATACCACGAGGAGGCCTAATACCAGCAGTCAGACTAAGCCACATACTGAAAATACCACTCACCCAAGAAATAGAAGAAAACACACTAGTAGTAGACGAGATATGCGACAGCGGAGAAACACTAAAAAAAATACTTGAAAAACACAAAGTCAAAACACTAAGCCTACACACAAGAAAAAGTTCTAAAATAAAACCAGACATAACAGGAGAGTTTATACAAAACAACGACTGGATAGTCTACCCCTGGGAAAAATAAAAAAAAAGAAAAAGATTATCTTCTTCTACGACCCTTAAAGCCACGACTCTTATTCCTATTAAACTTAGTATTAGGATTCACAACCTTAACACGCTCAAACTCAGGCACTTCAACCCTCTCAATATTATACTCAGAATGAGATTGCTCAATCCTGCCAAAGTTCTCATGATCACGATCGTCTAACAAGTTAATAACCATACCTTCCTTACCAGCCCTAGCCGTACGTCCAATTCTATGAACATAACTATTCGTATCAGGAGGTAATTCGAAATTATAAACATGACTAACGTCATCAATATCCAAACCCCTCGCAGCCACATCAGTACAAATCAAAGCGCCTTTAGAACGATCATTAAACATCTCTAAACTTTTACTACGCTTGTTCTGAGTAAAGCCGCCATGAATAGCCGTACAACTAACTTTATTAGCTTTCAAAGTCTGCGTTACCATATCAACACTCCTACGAGTATTGCAAAAAATCATACTTAAATCACTATCGTCATTTTTTAATAAATGAACCAATAAAGACAATTTCTGATTAGGCCTTACGTTGTAATAAATCTGCTTTAACTTACTAGGATCAACCATCCTGGTAGCAACGACCTTAGAAGGACTTTTCAAATATTTATTTGCTAACTTCTCAATAGGCGGCGGAATAGTAGCAGAAAATAATAAAGTCTGCCTATCCTTAGGAACTTGCTTCAAGATATCTTCAATATCATCCACGAAGCCCATGTCAAGCATCCTATCTGCTTCATCCAATACGACTAATTTAATATTCTCCGTATTGACCGTCCCCCTCTCAAGATGATCTTTAAATCTTCCCGGAGTAGCAACTACTATCTCTGCCTTTTTCAAATCATCAAACTGAGGATTTATAGAAACCCCGCCGTAGATTGCAATGACTTTCAACTCGTTAGTAAGCTGAGAAATAGCCACTTTAACTTGTTCAGCTAACTCCCTAGTAGGTGTTAAAATTAAAACTTGAATACCACCACCAGATTTGGAATTCTGAACAGCACCCGCGCCGAAAGCAATGGTTTTACCACTACCTGTAGCGGATAAGCCTATAACATCTTCACCCTCAAGGATTAAAGGAATAGACTTTTCCTGAATTAAAGTAGGCTTTTCAAAACCTAAAGAATTTATTTTGCTCTTCAAACTATTGTTAAAATTAAAAATATCAAAATTATTCATTTTCTAAAATTTACTATAAGAAGTTATTTCTTTACGTTAACTGCTTTAAGTCCTCTTTCTCCTTCTTCTACTTCAAACTCTACTTCGTCATTATCTCTAAGGACGACACCTTCTTCTAAACCAGATACGTGTACGAAATAATCCTTTCCGTCTTCTCCAGTTATGAAACCGAAGGCTTTGTTGTTGTTAAAAAATTTAACATTTCCTTTCATTTTACTTTTTTCCTCCAAAATTTACTCTTTGATTAGAAAACAAATATTAAAACCACAAAAAAATACTCAGACGAGAATTAATTGAATGTTATTAATAATTTGATCTAATCAATTAATAAAGATTATTCTTTCCTTTTTAAAACTTTTTATTTTTTTAAACAATGGATAACCTGACTTTTTTAATTTTTGAACTGCCTTCCAAATTTTCTTTCATTTTTTTAACAATAGAAGAGTCTCCTTTCAAGACGAATAATTCCATACAATCTCCATTCTCGAGGTGGCTGTGAATCTGAGTTTTTATAACACTATTAAAATCATGCTTTATCCGGTCTAATTCTTCAGACTTCTCCTTATGAGTTACTATAAGAACACCTTCTACCAAGCCTTTTAATTTTTCTTTATCCTTATCCACTAATAAACGAAAAGCATCCCTTAATAATTTACTCCTTCCTTTACCGTATTCTTTCTGAATAGAATTTATCTCTTCTACTAATTCATCTTCCAAACTGACACTTATTATTTTCATAAAGCACCTTTAATTTTTTTTGCGTATTCTTCTTCATCCCCTTCATATTCTTTACTAGGCCAATGTTTTAAACCATCGCCTTCGAATCTAGGTATTACATGTATGTGGGAATGAAATATTATTTGTCCCGCTGCTGCTTTGTTATTCATCATGATATTGAAACCATCACAGTTTAAACCTTTCAACATACTTTCCCCTATCTTCTTAGCTACTTGTAAGTATTTTCCCGCTAATTCTTCCGGCATCTCAGTAATATCTTTATACTCTTCCTTTGGTATAACAAGAATGTGTCCTTTATTTACTGGTTTAATATCTAATAACGCAAAGAAGTTTTTATCTTCGTATACTATTTCTCCTGGTATTTCTCCTTCTAATATCTTAGTAAATATGCTTGCCATACTCTTTGTTAAGAACGCTTATTATATAAATATTTATTTATATTTCAGAAATTCTTCTAAGGTTAACTCAGCGTCTTTAATTATTCTGTTTAGAGTTCCTTTTTTTAATTCTTTGTGTAGTGGTACTGTTAATTTAATAGTTTTTTCAACTGTATTTTTTTCTAATCTTAAATGATCTCCTTTTTGCCTAACTGCAACAAATCCTTTCTTTTTTAGAATATTTGCTGTGTCTTTTCCTGAAATTCTGGGGAGTTTCATTATTTATACCTTAACAGTTACTTGTTCTCCTGAGAATTCAATAAGATCATTAATATCTGTTTCTAAGTATAATTCTATTGCTTCTTTTATGTTTTTTACAGCTTCTTCTTTAGTATCTCCTTCGCTTATACATCCTGGTAAAGAAGGCACATATACTGTAAATCCTCCTTCTTCCTGTGGTTCTAGAATAACATTTAATTTCATGTTAACTAGTAATATAAAGAACTATTTAAATATTTTCAACTTTCAGGATAACTCTGTTATCCCGAAACTGCTTTACATCACGAAACTACTTTACATTCTTCCAATTATTAATTCTTAAATATCTCGTCTGCTGTTGCTATTGCCAGTATATTCATAGTGTCGAATACATGTACATTTGCTTCTAAAGGTTTTAATAATTGAAAATCTGTACATGCAAGTAATACAGAGTCTACATCTTCAAAATCATTTATTACTTTTATTAAATTCGCTTTATCTTCCAAGGTTTTATCTCCATATGTGGTGTTCATAACTATTTTCTCGAGAATCTTCTGATCTTCTTTATTAGGTATTTTAAAAATTATTCCGTTCCTTTCAAGAACATCATCGTATAATTTGTTATTAACTGTTGAAGTAGTACTTACAATTCCTGTCTTGTTAATCTTATTTTTTATTAAGAACTTTGCTGTTTCTTCTAAAATACTAAGAACAGGTATATTCACTGATTCACGTACTTCCTCGATGTATTCGTGTACGGAATTACAAGGTATAACTAAGAAATCACATCCTGCTTTCTCCAGTCTTTTAGCTTCTTCAACCATGTAAGGAAGGTAACGTTCTATTCCTTTATTATTAAGAATCAAATCTTCTCCCATGTCATAAGTTACTGGTAAGCTTGAAATGATTATTCTAGGTCTTACTTCTCTATACTTTTCTTGACATAAATAAACTAGGTCGTTATAAAAGTTAGCTGTTGTTTCTGGTCCTAATCCTCCTATTACTCCTACTGTTCTCATAATATTTTGTATTTATGAATGTTTTAAATTGTTTTTCATATTATTTTATACCTTTCCAAGGCTCTTTTCCTCGCGGTTTCGTGTTCAACCACAGGCTCGGGATATTCCTTAATAGGCTGGTCTTTTAAATTATGAATTTCTTTAGCCGTTAACCTTTTTAGTTCAGGAACCCATTTTTTAATATACCTACAGTCTTTATCAAATCTTTCTTGTTGTCTCCACGGATTAAAAATCCTGAAGTATGGCTGTGCATCACAACCAGTAGAGCTTGCCCATTGCCAATTGCCGTTATTAACGCAAGGATCGTAATCTACTAGTTTACTGGCGAAGTATTTCTCTCCTTCTCTCCAGTCTATTAGTAAGTGTTTTGTTAAGAAACTAGCTGTGATCATTCTAACACGGTTGTGCATATAACCTGTTTTATTCAATTCTCGCATACCTGCATCCACTATAGGATAACCAGTCATCCCTTTTTTCCACTTATCAAAATGTTCTTTCTCCCATTTTATCTTTTCGTACTTCTTATGGAATGGCTTTCCAAACACCCAAGGATGGTGGTGTGCTATGTATGTGAAGAAGTCTCTAAAATAAAGTTCTCGTTTTAATGCGTGAACGTCTTTAAAAGCTTCGTAGGATTCTCTAATACTTATTGTTCCGAACTTATGATGCGCGCTTAAGCCAGTCGTTCCTTTAACACTTGGGTAATCACGTTCTTCGTCATATCTTAATAAATTCTTTTTTAAAATATCCAAGGCTTCTTTTCTTCCGCCTTTTACAAACAAGTCAGGATTGCTTTCAACACTTGGTAAAGAAACTGTATTTTTTATTTCTCCTTTGTAATAATTACTGTAATTGTTCTTAACAGGTTTTTTTACTTTATTCCTTACAGCTTTGTTAAAATAATGTGTAAAAACAGTATAGGGTTTTCCGTCATCTTTCAAAACCTTGCCTGGTTCGTTTAACAACAAGTCATGATAAGATTTAAAACCGATATTTTCTTCTTCACAAACCTTTTTTATCTTCTCATCGCGTTCCTTGCTAAAAGGCGTATAGTCTTTGTTTAAATAAACACTACCAACCCCTAAATCTTTAATTACTTCTTCCGGTTTTGCTTCAAATAAGTAAAGCTTACTGCCTTTACGTTTCAATTCAACATCCAGTTCTTTCAAACTATCAATCATAAATTCATACGCATTCTCAGAAAAATAATCATTATTTTTTAATTGTCTAGGGTCTAAAAAGAAAGCAGGAATAACATTTTCTGATTCTTCCAAAGCCTTTAATAATGCAGTGTTATCCTCGAGTCTTAAGTCTCTTCTGAAAATAAATAATGCAATCATAATAAGAATAATTAAAAAAATAATAAAAAAGTTTGTTTTTACCTTAACTTAAATTGCACATTAACCCGCATGGAATGTTCTACAACTCCTGGTTGTATATCCGGAGAAGCAGTTTCGGCCACAGAATCCATACTTTCCATTCTATAAGGCATGTAACCCGTACTTCCTATTTCAACTTTTAAAACCTTACCTACCCTATCATTTTCTGCATTTGCGGTTGCTTCTGCTTTATTCCTTGCTTGTTCCATAGCTCTCTCTAGTAATTCAGCTTCGACTTCTGATTTCTTCTCATCACTTAATTCGAACCTTAGTCCTTGAACTATGTTAGCCCCGTTATTACTGCTTACTTCTAATATTTCATTTACTAAATCCAGGTCTTTTGTCTCTACTTGTAATGTTTGTCGGACTCTATATTCAGGTTCTCTTTCGTCTCTAGTTGTAAACATCGGATTTATGCTATAATCATGTTTTTTTATCTCAACACCTAGCTCTTCTAAATCTGTTACCATGTTATTAATAGCATTATTTATTTCTCTTTCTGCTTCTGTCACGTCAGTTGTCTCTCTTTGCATACCAATAGTGGCTTTAAACACGTCAGGAGAGTATTCTTGGCTAGCTTCTCCTTGTGTACTTACAGTTCTTTCATCAAACTCGTAAGTAGTTACCAATAGGAGTGCTAATAATACGACTATTGTTAAAAAAAATATTTTGTTTTCTTTCATATGATAATCACCTCTAACCTAATAAGGTGAAACAGCTTTTAAATTTAACTCGAAAATTTTAGATGAAAGTTACGTATTGAGACTCGTTGTTTAAAACAAATTCGAACTCTGAAATACCTTCTTCTTCATACTCAAGGTTTATATCTTCAAATTCTATAACCTGAGCACAGACAGAGTCTTCATCTTCAGGAGGTAGATAGATACGAGCGTCTAATATTAACCTTTGTCCCTCTTGGCTTAATTCATATTCTAACTCATGACAAGGTGTATTCTTAGCAATGACTCCTTCTACGAAAATAACGTTGTTTCTAGTGTATATTTCTAAATCGGCCAAGTCTTCATCAGGAATTTCAGAACTTTCTTCATCCACAGAGGGTTCTTCGTATAAGTCTTCTGAACAACCAATTATCAATAAAGAAGAGAATAATACTAAAAGCCATACCTTATTCATGAATAAACACCTTTACCTCAAGATATGGTTTTTTAGTATTTAAATCTATCTAACCAAGCCTATGTTTTCTCTATGGCTTAAGAACTCTTCACGTTTCAGATCTTCCATTATGAAAAGCTCTTTCTTTGCAGTAACCCCGTATTTGTCAATCTCTTTGTTAAATTCGTCAAAGTCATCCAAATCCTTAAAAACCGCCTCTAATAAATAATCATAACCGCTATTAACTCTGTAAATATTATTAACTTTAGGATGTTTTAAAATGAATTTTTGAAACGAATCCTTAGACTCATTAGCCAATTTAACTAATAAACTAACTCTTATATTATAACCTAATGCTTTAAAATCTAACAATGTACAGTATTTGTTTATTAATCCGTCTTTTTCATAAACTTTTAACTTGTCAAATATTGTACTTACAGGTATCTTTGTTTTCCTGCTCATTTTTGTTAAGCTAGTCCTGGCATTATTCCTAAAATGACCTAAAACAGTCATGTCTTTTTTATTCATTTATATGCAACCCCCTATATCAAAACCTTTTTTTTTAAGTAAAAGTTATTCCTATAGGTTTTTTTTGTTTAATAGAACAGTTTATTTAAAAAAACTTATTTCTGAAATAAAACCCTCTGGTTCAGAAAATTTCTGAAACAAATCTTTAAATAGTAGATTTTACAAAAGTATGTTTTAATGAACAACATAACCAAAAAAATAATATTCATTTTTTCAGAAAACGAATCAAAATCCCTATCCACTACAGAAATAGCCAAATCAGTATTTAAAGACGAGTACGAACAAGCAAATAAACTCGTAAATGACACATATTCAGATTCTGAAAGTATAAAAAAAGGCAAGAGACAAAAAGCACAAATACACAGAAAAATACTCTACTACCTAAACAAGCTAGTTGAAGAAAACACTTTGTTTGTTTCAAAAATAAAAGGCAAAGGAGAAAAATACTACGTTCTGAACCCCAGCATGAATTCTGAAGCTAATTTGAAAAACCACACTAAAAGCATAGCAGGCATAACAAACTATCAGTTTAACATGGTAGAATCATTCGAACACAGCGGTCAAATAAATAAGTTCGACTCTTCCAACTGGTATAGAAGACTTAACGCTGTTTTGCTAGAACCACTCAACTACTTAGATGAATTATACGACAGGATAACGGAATCCTACAGCGTATTCAACGACGTTATAGGAGTGAATGATTTCCAAAAAATGATACTTAAGAACGAAGATGAAGAAGTCCAGTTTTTTCTAAAAAAAATAAACACGGAAGCCGAAGAGTATAAGAGACACATAACCCTCATAATATCACTTAAAGACATAAGGGAAGAAAGAATACTGAATTTTCTAGAGTACTTCCAAGAATTAACAGGTTCGAGAATTAACGCTGTAATATACACTGATAAATCAGAATTCTCTAATAAAAAAATATTCTTTAAGAAAGTCATAAAGAAAAAAGTCCATATACAAAATAAAAAGATAAACACCGCACCCATACTTATAGGAAAAAGCGGAGTTTATACAATTAAATCAGAAGATTACAAGTATTATCAAGAAAAACTAAAAGATAAACTAATAGGAATACTATACGGCTCGACAACCGTAACAGTAGATTATAATAAATTAAATCATAACTATACAGAGTTCAGAAAGACCATTATGAATTCGGCAAGATCGCTCATAATAGCAACTTCCATACAAAGAGGAAAGTCCGATTTATTCTTTTTCAACCTTAACAAATTAAATAAGAATTACCAAAACGAGTTTTACAGGTATAGCTCTAACAAAATAAGGATAAGAAATTACTTCGATATAATAAATAAAGAAGAATTTTCGGAATTGCTAAGCAGCATAAACGAAGAAATTTTCGAATTTTTAAAAACCGAAGAGACTATATTCACAAGCTGCGGAGTCCCGACAAAGCACAATATAGAATTATCACTAAACGGAAAAGTAAGGCTGAATATAATGGACAGAGAGAAAGTGATTAAGTCTAAAAAACTTAAATGGTTTGAAAAACTAAGCGAATTAGCCAATCAAAACGCCCTCTTAGTTATCAATCTGCCTAAGTCCTCAGAAGAGTCTTATTCAATACTTAAAGAACTGATGGAAGTTAAAAAAATAGGATTATTTAAGCCAGAGGAAAAAAGTGTTAAGGAAAACACTTTGGAGAATTACATATGAAAACTATAGATATTTGGAAGGAAGCACTCAGAAAGGTTTGGAATGAAGGATACTCATACGTAGATGATAATAACAGAAATGCTAAAGAAAAACAAAATATGGTCATAGAAATAAAAGACGTGAAAAACGCAGAGGCTGAAGAACCACTTAATAAAATGACCAAGTCTAAGAAATGGCTATATCCTTCTAAAGAAGAAATAACTAATGTTATGTTCAAAGAATACCAAAGCCCAGCTTATGATTATACATACGGAGGAAGAATATTTAATTTCGAAGAAGGATTTGACCAGATTAATAATTATATAATCCCTTTACTTAAAAAAAATAAAGAGTCGAGAAGAGGAATAATAGCTTTTTATAACCCTTTAAAGGACTCTTATCTTAAAAGAAGAAACGTACCCGCCATACTCTATGTTACTGTCAGGATTGTAAATGATAAGCTTAACATGACTAGTATGATTAGAAGTAATGATTTGTTTTTCGGATGGCCCGCTAATATATATCAACTGTATTGCCTTCAAAAATATATTGCTGACAAGACAGGATATGAAACAGGAGATTTAATTACTATATCTAACAATACTCATATTTTCGAGAGTTCGTTAGACGATATAAAAGAATTGTTCGGTGAAGAGATATGAAAGTCGAAGAAGCACTCAGGGAGCAGATTAAAAAGAAAGACGAGGAGATAAAGAAACTTAAAGAAGAAAATAAAATATTGCTTAAGACAGTTATAAAAAACCGATTAAAAAAGTGATTTCTGAGAGAATTCTTGCTTTACTAACAATAAGTCTTTTTCAAAAACACTTTCTAAACTCCTATTGTAAAGCGTAGCCGCCGGGTGATAAAGAGGTATTACCTTGTAATTCTTATCGTCTAAGATTAAATTATTAACCCTACCTCTTAGTTTAGAAATGCCCTTTATATCGTCTAATTTTTCAATTCTGAAACCAGACAAGACTATCTTTGTAGAATGATTACCTAGTGTACAGATTATTTTCGGCTTTATCAAATTTATCTGACGCTTTAAATAAGGAGCATACCTTTCAATCTCTTCCTTCGTAGGATCTCTATTACCAGGAGGTCTGTATTTCACAATGTTAGTTATGTAGATATCATCTTCTTTAAAACCAGCCTTTTCTAAAAATTTAGAGAGTTGCTTACCAGCCCTTCCTACAAAAGGCAAGCCTTGCTCATCTTCTTCCTTCCCAGGAGCTTCCCCTACAAAAATTACTTCTGCATTTTCAGAACCCCTGCCCATTACTAAGTTAGCACTGCTAAGGCTATCGTTTATATTCTCCAAATCTTGTTTTATTTTTTGTAAAGAGTCCATTTTCTTTAACTAGGATTGTCCGGCGTACTTGATAGTATTATCTGAGTCGTCTTAACACCCGCAGGTTCCTCAGGAGGAAGCATAACCCCTAGGTCTAATAAGAATTCTCTCTCACCTTCTAAATATTTAAGAGTTCCCACTAAAAACTCTGCCGAGTCAGGAACAGGAGAATAATTCTCTAATGAAGCGTCGAAAGCGTTAGCATCGGCTTCTCTTACTCTGAATAAGAAATTCTCTTCGTTTAAACCAACGGTGTCGAATAAGTCTTCCGAAGCATAACCTGTTATGTTAATTCTTATATTTCCAGAATTTCTAACTCTGAAAGGAGAAGGATTACCGTCAGACGTGTTAACAACAGAATCCACTTCTAAAACTCCAAAGTCTACTTCGTCTTCGATAAATTCTATCATATTAACACTGTTAACTTCGAACCAAGCATAACTTGTCCAGTCACTACAGTCTATATCATTACAAGCCCTGACTCTCCATTGATAATTACCCGTGTAATCAAGATCAGTGCATAATTCTTCAGAGGATTCTAATTCTGATTCTAAGATGTTAAATTCTTCTATGTCGAAACAGCCTAAGCCACTAGGAGCTTGAACTTCTAATTCGTAATATAATTCATTTCCTACTTGTTCTACATCAGTCCAATTAAACACGGGATAACGGTTAGTTATGGATTCATTAACAGGATAAACCAGCTCAGGAACATCAAGCGCGGCTGCTTCTATAACTACAGGATTGCTAAGTTTGGATTCTCCATCATCCCAACCATCATTAGGTGTTACTAATACAGTCCAAACATCTCCAGGGCTTGTTTCTTCACTACTTAAAGTATCATCAATATCAGGACTTGATAAGTACTCTTCGCCATCTCTTCTCCATTCATAAGTGAACGTTATTTCATGACCATCAGGGTCTTGAGGATTTTGAGGAGTTACGGTAAGGTCGTCGAGTGTTGTATTATCAGGACTGCTAGCTTCTAATAATGGATCATCATGAGTGGGAGGACTGTTTAAAAAACAGTATACGTTTAAATCGTAATAGTCACAACTAGCTATGTGTGCATTCGTAAGATTATAATCACCGTCGTTTTCTTCACTACTCGCAATACTACCGAGGCATTCATAATCCTCATCACCAGGAGGACTGCCTTCCGTGCTTAGACAAACACTACTACCGAGACCATCGATACAAGCAGGATATTCATAAGTCTCAGTATTAAGAGTCTCATCAACTACCTGAACGTGAGCATCGTCTTCGTCTGAAAGTCTTAAGAATTCAGAACCATCACATGACGTCGTAACGTCTTGACCGGTACTCTCGCAACAAATTTCATGATTATAAAGATTTCCTGAATAACTAGGAAGTTGTGCATGAGCATTATTAAAGCCGCCAGTGTCATTTTCCATTCTTAAAATAGCAGTATCACCACAACTACCTTCAGGAACTATAGAACATGATAAGTCAGCTGAAGCTAAAGGTAATAACAAAATCGCGGCAATAAAAAAAAACAGTAGTCTCATCTTAAAAGTTTATCAAAGGTATTATTATAAAAATATTACTGAAAAATACAAGTAAAGTTTTAAATAAAGCTAAATTTTTCAAATAAATCATGGCCAAAAGAATAATGGTTGTCAGAAAGGACAAGTGTAATCCCGAAGGATGCGGGGGTTATCTTTGTATGAGAGTAAGTCCAAGCAATAGAGCTGGTAAAGAAGCTATTGTTAAGGACTCCGATGGTAAGGTAAAGGTTAATGAGAATGTCATAACTGATGCGGATAGGATAGCTGCTAATAAATGTCCTTTCGGGGCTTTGCAAATGGTTAATCTTCCTGAAGAGCTGGATGAAGATCCTATTCATCGTTATTTACCTAATGGTTTTAGTCTTTATAGACTGCCTATTCCTTTATTTGGCAAGGTCGTTGGCATTATAGGTAGGAATGGTATTGGTAAGAGTACCACGCTTAATATAATTGCTGGCTTGTTAAAACCTAACCTCGGGATTAAAGAGAAGGAAGCTGATTTTGATGAGTTAATTGATAAATTTAAAGGTACTGAAGCCCAGGGTTTTTTAGAAAAGCTTAGGGATGGCGAGGTTAAGGTTTCTTTTAAGCCTCAGCAAGTAGATCTTATTCCAAAGCAATACGATTGTAGCGTTAGAGAATTATTAGAGAAGGTTGATGAGATAAATAATTTGGAAAGTGTAGCTGAAGAACTCGATATTAAGAAGATATTAGATAGGAATTTGAAAGAAGTTAGCGGAGGAGAATTACAAAGAGTGGCTATAGCCGCTGCGAGTTTGAAAGATGCTAATCTTTATTTGTTTGACGAGCCCACGTCTTATTTGGATATTAAGCAGAGAGTTAAGGTTAGTAAGTACATAAAATCTTTATCTGAGGAAAAAGGCGTTGTTGTTATAGAGCATGATTTGATAATACTTGATCATATGACTGATTTAATCCATGTTATGTATGGAGAAGAAGGAGCTTATGGTGTTTGTAGTCTTCCAAGAACGACTAAGAAAGGTATTAATGCGTTTTTAGAGGGTTATTTGAAAGAAGAAAATACTCGTTTCAGAGACGATAGTATTCATTTCAGTAATGTTCGCAGTGAGAAGCAAAAAAATGTTGAGGAATTGACTAGTTGGAATGATTATGTTTTCAAAGCAGGTAATTTCGAGTTGAATATCAACGCAGGAAGTTTGAATAGAGGAGAAGTCATAGGTGTATTGGGAGAGAATGGTATTGGTAAGTCTACTTTTGCTAAGCTCCTGAGTGGCGAGATTAAAAGCGAAGGTTTTTCAGATAGCGAATTGAATATTAGCTATAAACCTCAATACTTGGAAAAGAATGACGAGTTAGTAATGACTTATTTGAAAGATGCTATGAAATTCGAAAGTACTTTGTTAGGACCTTTGAATATAAAGACTTTATTTACGAAAACTCTTAATCAATTAAGCGGGGGAGAATTACAAAGAGTGGCTATAGCTAAGTGCTTATCTGAAGACGCAGACCTTTACTTACTTGATGAGCCAAGTGCTTATTTGGATGTTGAGCAAAGACTTAAGCTTACTAAGATAATGAAAGACTTTATGTATGAAAGAGGTAAGTCCGCTATTATTATAGACCACGACTTGTTGTTCTTGGATTATTTAAGTCATAAATTGCTTGTTTTTGACGGAGAACCCAGTATGAAAGGTGAAAGCCACGGCCCGCTAGAGATGGTAGAAGGTATGAATATGTTTTTGAAAAAACTAGATATTACTTTCAGAAGGGATGAGGAGAATCAAAGACCCAGGGTTAACGATCCTGGTAGTCAGAAAGATCGGGAGCAAAGAATAAAGAATTCTTATTATTACGGATAATGGATTTTGAAAAGATTTACAAAAGGATAACTTCGATTTGTATTTTTTTAGTTTTATTGCTTGGTCCTTTGGTTGTAATAAGTAATTATCCCGGGACTTATTATGAATCTTTAGAATATAGAGCTGTTGATGAGTTAGAAGATCCTTATTCGTATATGGATGAGGTTGTTAATTTTTTATTCGGAACTGGAGAGTTGAAAAGTTTTGAAGAGGACGAAGCTAATCATATGAAGGACGTTAAAAATCTAATAACAATCGGCTTGTTAATAATACTTTTTTGTTGTTTAATAATATTTAATTATTTATTATTAAGTAAGGATTGGTCTGTTTTTGTAAAGCCCAGCCTCGGTGTTTTAATAATTGGTTTTTTTATAATAATAGGGGTTTTATTAAATTTTGACTTCTTATTTAGTTATTTCCACAAAATATTCTTCCCCATGGGCAACTATGCATTCCCACAGGATAGCTTGTTAATTACTTTATTCCCGCCAGAGTTTTTTTATAAAAAATCAATAGAAATATTCCTATACACTTCTATACTTAGTGTTTTTACTTTCTTATTCGGCTACTACAAGCGTACTAGTTAACTGGACAGAGTCTAAACTTCTTAATTTTTCAATGACGAAGTTACTAACAGCTTCAGGATTGTCCAATTCTAACTTAACTATTAAATCCCACTCGCCGAATAATATGTGTGCTTCGACAACTTCTTTATAACTGCTGATTTCCTCTAAGACTTCTCTTTCGTCAGGCTCCTCTAAACTTATTAATATATATGCATACATAAAACAACCACCTTAAAACTGAAGTAATTAATTTGTCTTTAAAATGTTTTTGTTAATATCATAGTTTTCTTATGAAAGATAAAAAACCCGTATGGCTATGATCTTTAGTTTCAGGTCTTAATACGTCTTTTCCTACTTTCCAGGATCTCTCGATTACTTCTATTGTTTCTAAAACGTGCAAGTCACTCGGAAGATTAACTACTGATTTCTGTATTTGCGTGATGTGAGGACTGTAAATAACTAAGTAACCGCCTCGTTTTAAAACTTTACTAGCTGTCTTTAAAGCATTCCAAGGCTCTGGAATGTCCAAAGTGAATAAGTCATATTCTTCTTCAGAGAATGAATCCTCTTGCGTTACATCTTTTTCTAAGAATTTTATGTTTTCTAAACCAGATAATTTAATGTTTTTCTTGGCAATCTTCACATGATCTTCTCTTACATCAGAGGTATGAACCTCTTTGGCTATGTTAGCTAAAAAAGTAGCTAAGGAACCACTACCAGTGCCGGCGTCTAAAACTACCTGTTCCTTATTCAAACCCGTCTTGGTTATTATAGGCGCAGCGTCTTTAACAGTCATTACCTGAGCTCCTCTTTTATATCTTTTTATAATATCAGTTAAAGAAGGTTTTAATACAGAGAAAATGTCTTTTTCTTTTTTTAACCTGCCAAACACTAACTCTCCAGGCTTTAACTCCCCTATTTTATATTTTAAACCACTATCTTTTTTTACAAAATATTCTTCTAAGCCATTCAGAGTTATTTCTTTATCCCCATCGAAGGTTTTCCTTGGAAGTCTATAAATTATTTTATCGCTCATAATTGAGAGTAAATAGCGTTTTTTTTATAAACTTTTATAAATGACTTGTTATTCTCACATTTTTATGAGCCTGTGGCCCAGTCTGGATAAGGCGACGGCCTTCTAAGCCGTAGATCGGGGGTTCGAATCCCTCCGGGCTCATCATAATTTTTTTCTAAAGAATCATAATTCTAAAAATATTTAAATCTTCAAATCTCTAAACTCGAAAGCATGGAAGATTATTCACTAGGAATTAACTCTATATTATTCGCAATAGTTAGTAATATAATTGCTTTCTACCCCGAAATAGTAAGCATCCCTTATTCTCACTACATTAGTTTTTCAGCTCTAATACTATCTTTAATAACGGGTTTTAAAGGGATGAGTAAAGGAGAAGAAATAGAGAATAAAAAACTTAAAATAATATCCACTTCGGGACTAATATTATCCTTACCAGTACTTATTTCATATACGACTTGGTTCTTAGCACAAATAGGTATAGGCGTTAGAATTTTTTAAATACTACATGATAAAATGACAGAATGTAAATCAGCAGCTATAATAACACTTTTGGGTAAGAAATGGAATTTGATGATATTAAAGCATTTATCTGAGAATGAAAAAGCCAGATTTAAAGATTTTATAAACCTCGGGATAAATCCGAGGATATTAAGCAGCCGCTTAAAAGAATTAGAAAGTGTTAAGATGATAGAGAAAGAAAAGTTCAACACAATCCCTCCCAAGACTGAGTATAGCTTAACCCAAGCGGGAGAAGAATTAGTTGAGTGTTTTGGAAAGTTAGATTCCTGGCTGGAAAAATGGGATGTTTTCTGATTAAAAAC
>CAZAFP010000001.1:23979-25969 GCA_964484835.1 uncultured Methanosarcinales archaeon | reverse complement strand
AAGTCTTCTTCAGACTTTAATATAAATAATTACAAAACAAAACCTCTTATGGATTTTAATACTACTTTAGATTTAGTTAATAAAGAACAGGATGCTGGTTTAATGTCGGGTTCTTTACAAACTAAATATTTTGATGAATTAAAAGATAATATGTATAGACCTATAGGTGAAAGAAATTCTGACTTTTTGGATATAAATAATCCTGATAAATTTAACAAGCCTATTATTAAGGGAAGAGAACATTTAGGTACTATTTTGGATGATGATGGGTTTGATTATAAAGGGTCTATGGGTGAAACAATAGGTGAAGCTAATTACGTAAAAAAATTTCCTTTAGACGAAAAGAATCTTAGTGTTCATGCTCCTGAAGGAACTATAACTGGGGCAAAGTATAAATATCCGAATATAAATAATCATGAGGATAGGATAGATAATTTTGGTGCATCTATGTTAGATTTGAGAGATGGTAAAATAAATAAAAATACAGGAGGTTCTTGGTAATTTAAAAAAGTTTGTTATGGGTATTTTTGGTTGGTTGGAAAGGGAAGGTGTGGAAGAGCTTATTAAGCTTTATGAGGATTTTATTGAGAATCCTGAAGATCCTGAGTTAGGAGATAGAGGTTTGAAGTACGATAGGAGATATGGGATACCAAGTTTATTGTCTAAAGAGGTTTCTCGTGCTGCTGGTAAAGCTGGTTTTATATTTTTAGGTGAGGTTTCTGTGGAGGAGGCTGAGTATTTATTGGATTCTTTGAAGCGTTTAAGGGATTATTATGAGGAGAATGGTTGGCCTTGAAAGGTTAATATTATATTTCTTTGTTGTATTTTCCTTTTTCGTGTACTAGGGCTCTGTGTGGGTCTTTTTTCTTCACGTCTTCTAAATTAACTACTGGTTTAGAAATGTTCACTTGGTCTTCGAATGGTACTCTTGGGCACATGCTGTTTACGAATACGTCTATGAATGGGAATTCTTCTAGCATTCCGAAGTCCAAAGTATTTTCTATGAAGAAGTAGAAGTTCTTATCTGGGTATTCTTCTTTAAGTTCTTGTGCTCTTTTTATCAGCATCTGACCTGGCTTTGTTGTTATTAGGACTCCTACGTTTTTAGAGTAGTAGAATTTGCTTAGGCTTGCGTAGTACCTCTTTTTTATCATCTCTATGTCTTTTCCGCCTAGTATGTAGTCTTTTCCTGTGAATGGGTTGTAAACATGTACTGGTATTCCTTCGTTTTTCCAGACTAGTGCTTGTGGGTGGAAGAAGCCGTCTCCTATGTAGAGGAATGCGTCGAAGTCTTCCTTGGCATAGTCTTCGAAGTTTTGTACGTTGCAGCCTAGTATTTGTCCTTTGTTCCTTGTATGTCCTGTTTTGAAAACCAAGGGTTTCTTATTTGCTTCTTGCAGTTGTTTTACTATGTTGGGTAGGCTGTTCATTAATTGTATTGTTGTGAAAATAGCCATCTTATTAGGTAGTTTTTCTATGTATTCTTTAGGCAGTTCGAATTCTCCTTTCAGTCTTGCTTGTATGTGTACTACTTTCATCTTAACAATAACGTATTATCTCGGTCTTGGCTTAGGCCCATTAAAGAACTGAATAATCCTGGGCTTTCTTCTATTCTCCTCGTGGTTACGCTTTGGTTGAGTAATTCTTCGAAGTGGTTTACTGCTTCTATGTCTCCTCCTAGTTCGTCTACTAGTCCTATATCGTATGCTTCTAA
Source organism: uncultured Methanosarcinales archaeon (assembly GCA_964484835.1). Taxonomy (GTDB): domain Archaea; phylum Nanobdellota; class Nanobdellia; order Woesearchaeales; family 21-14-0-10-32-9; genus SKIS01. The sequence goes on along the minus strand of CAZAFP010000001.1, from coordinate 24,255 downwards.
TCCTATGAAGAATATTCCTGTGCTTACTTCTTCGTATGCTTCAGGCGTTAGGTTTCTTAGTTCGTTAACGTCTCTTAGGAAGAAGTCGTGCATTTGATCAATCTTGATTTCCAGTGCGTTTCTTTCTTCGTTTGACATTTCTCTGAATGGGCTTCCTGCGTCTTTGTATTCCCCGCCTGCTAGTCTTTCGTACGTCACGTTATACCTATCCATTAATCCGTAGAATCCTATGTAGCTTCCTTGTACGCCTACGCTTCCAGTTAGGCTTAATTCGTC
>CAZAFP010000001.1:0-23879 GCA_964484835.1 uncultured Methanosarcinales archaeon | reverse complement strand
GAATAGTCCTTGGCTTGGTCCTTGCCCGCTTATCTCTCCTTTTATTGGTATTATTGCTATTGTTTCTCCGGGTAGTTCGAAGCCTGACAATAAGTTATATAGGAAGTATATTACTATTACTCCTATTATTGCTAGAATTAGTATTGTGTTTTTGTTGTTATTCTTTTTTTTCTCAACCATGTCTTTGAGGTATTATTCTATTGTTTAAAAAAGTTTTTACGTCTTTAGGCAAGATTTATAAACAACCCCTTACTATTTTTTTTATTATATGGCTTTTCAGAGCGGAAATGACGAAGTTGAAAGAGTAAGACTGCCTAGGGATGGTCAAGTCCTTGGCTTGTTAGATAGCAGGCTCGGCGGTAGTCGTTGTAAAGTTCGCTGTGTTGATGGTCATACTCGTATTTGCAGAATCCCTGGCCGTTTAAAAAGAAGGTTGTGGGTTAGGGAAGGAGATATAGTGTTGATAGAGCCTTGGCAGTTCGAGGGTGATGAAAAAGGAGATCTGATTTTTACTTACAAGCCTAATCATAAAAAGTGGCTTGAGAAGAACGGTTATCTGGATAAGTTGCAAGATATTGACGAGTTTTAGTTCTTTTTAGGTATTTCTTTAAGTGTTGTTTTTATTATGTATCCGAATACTCCTATGACTAGGTATGTGTCTGCTAGGTTAAATACTGGCCAGAACTTGAAGTCTATGAAGTCTATTACGTGTCCTCTTAATAATCTGTCCAGGGTATTCCCTATGACTCCTGCTATTATTAAAAAGTAGAATATTTTTTCGTTTTTGAATTCTTTTTCGTATCGTATTAACAAGTATAGTATTCCTATGCTTAGGATTCCTATTATGTAATTGCTTCCTTGTAACAGTCCGAATGTTATTCCTTCGTTTTTCACTAGGTTGAATGCGAAGAATCCGAAGTCGTATTGGAATCTAGAGAAAATTATCTTGGTGATCTGATCTAAAAATACCAGGGTTGCTATGCTAATAAAGCTTATTTTTTTGTTTTCTTTCAAGATTTTCTAACCTGTGGCTTATGTTGTTGACTTCTGCTTTTATCGCGTCTAGCTTTGCTATTATCAATTCTTGTTTATCGTCGTTTTTGTAGGGTTCTTGTTGTTCTCTTTGCATTGAGAAATCTGAAGTCCCTGCTCTTTCGGGTATTTTTTTATTTCCGAAGCTATCATATTCGTCTCCTAATGACTTTTTGAAAGGGTCTTCTTCCATAGGATTTTTTTCTTGTTTCGTGCTTTCGTCATTAAAAGGGTCGTCGTTTAGTTCTTTAAGGTCTAGTCCTGAATCTTCTTTTTTTTTACCGAAAAAAGGCAGTTTCATTCTTCACCTCTTAAAGGAAGATAGTCTAGCACTCTTATTGAGCTAAAGCTCGGTTCTAAACTTACTTTTCCTTTTCTAACTCCATCTCCTAATTCTAGTATTAGATTGCTTTCTTCTTGTAAGCTTGATAGTAAATCAAGTAACAAGTATGATTTGAATTCTTCCACGTCTTCGAAGCTTTCTTCCAGTCCTATTATGAATAATTCTTCTTCGTCTGATACTAACTCTGCTACTTCTTCAAAGCTTTCTGCTTCGAAAACTTGGTCTAAGACTGGTGTTATATTATAGTCTAGTCCTTCTATGAATACGCTTTGGTTGGCCGTTAAGTATTCATAATCTAGTATTATGAAGAGTTTTTCTCCTTCTTCTATCGCTTGTTCTAACTCTTCTGAGGTGTGATAAGCTACTTCTCCAGTTTCGAAGTCTTTTATTATAGCGTTGGCTATGTATTCATTATCTTTTTCCAGGATGAAAGTTGGTTCTTCTTGTAATGCTTCTTGCAAGCCTGTAAAATCACTGTATAGCAATAAGCCGTATATGGTCAGTCCTATTAGGACTAGTATGAGTATTGAAAATCCTGCTTTTACCATGCTTTTGAATAGTTTCCATGCTATTAAGAAGGCAACTACCAATAGCGCTATTATTAGAATTGTTTGAATTATCATACTAAATTAATATGATGGTTTCATTTATAAATTTTTAGTATCGTTTAATAACTACTCTTTAATAGAAAATAATTTAAATCAGTCTTGTTTTTATTGGTAGTATGGCGTGGTATTATAAATATGGTTATAACGAGAATCCTTTTGAGTATGATGCTTTAAAGGCTGATGATGAGTTAATAAATTATGACAAAGAACTGGTAAAACTTCTTTACTGGGTTGAAAGCGGCAGTGCTATAATAATAAAAGGCCCTGGTGGTAGTGGGAAGACCAGATTAGCTAAAGAAGTCATTAGAAAATTCAGAGGATATGGAAAAGTTGTTTATATAGACGGTTCAAAAATAGACAAAGATTTTAACGTCGCGAAGGCTTTAATGAAAAATCAAAGTTTTATAAAAAAACAATTAGGCTTATTCCCAAAGGATGTTGTTTTAATATTTGATAATGCCCAGTCTCTATCTAATAAAGCTTACAAAAAGTTACAATATTTTTTTGATCAAGGTAATATACTTAGTATGGTATTCTTAACTAGGAATCATAAAGAATTAGAGATGCCTTTAAGCTTACATGATCGTATTGGTTCTAAGATTTTAAAAACCAAACCTCTTACTAAAAAGCAAGCAGTAGAAGTAGTCAAGGAGAGGATGTATCAGCCTTTCTTATCCGATAAAAACATAAGGGATATTCAAAAAAGAAGTGGTAATTTCCAAAGTTTTTTAAATAACTTGGAAGTCGTGGCTAAGTACATGGTGGAGAACGACCTTAGAAGTTGTAATATTAACACCGTAAAAAAAGCATTAAGAGGAGTATAAAAAAAATGACTTGGTATGACGAATTAGACTTTGCAGAGAATCCTTTCACTATAAAACCAAGGGAATCTTTTGACGAATTCATAGGAAATAAAAAAACAGTATCTCAAATACTAGATAGTGTTGAGAAAGGAGAAGATATAATAATAAAAGGACCTTATGGTAGTGGTAAGACCAGCGTCCTTAAGAGCATGATTAAAAAATTCGGTGGTAATCGTAAATTATTCTATTACAATGCTTACTCTGGAGAAGAAGTCGATGTTGAAAGTGTTTTGAAAAAAGCAGGTTTAGTATCTGGTTTTTTCCGTGTAAGATCTAAAAACGTCGTCTTTTTAGTTGACGAGGCTCATAATTTAAAAGCCAGCTTCCTTAAAGAACTTAAGAAATACAAAGAAGGAGATTGGATTAAAAGCATAATACTCGTCAGTACTAGGCAGGGTTTTAAAGGTTTTAAAGGATTTGCCGATAAAGAATACTCTCTTAAAAAATTCTCTTTGGACGAAGCTAAGACTTTAGTTAAGAATAGGCTGGTGGATGAGCATAAAATAATGCCTAATAAAGTCATTGAGAAGATATACAACCAAAGTAAAAATCCTCGTGATTTTTTGCAGCGTTGCGAAGAGGCTTGTTGGAAAACCGTGAGTAGGGGTTCTTACAAAGTTTCGGAAAAAGATTTATAAACCAAATTTTTTTTCTATTTATCATGCTTAAAGAATTTTTATCCTTTGATGAGTATTACGCACCCATTATATTAATGGTTCTTCATTTCGTAATATTAGTAGCTGTGGTATTCGCAAGCTTTTACTATTTCTTCATAGCCCTTTATTATTCAGATCCTATTTACTTATTGAGTATATTGATTGTCGTCTTAATTTATTTAATATTCAGAGTCTTAGCTGAGTCAGTACTTGCATTGTTGGATATAAATGATAAATTATAGCTTTTTAATTACCATAATAATTATAAAGACTTTTTATTATATACTTACTCCATGACGAAATACGTTGTGGTAACAGGGGGTGTTATTTCTTCTCTTGGAAAAGGAATAATTACTGCGAGTACGGCTCTTCTTCTCAAAGAAAAAGGTTATTCTGTTGATGTTATGAAAATAGATCCTTATATCAATGTTGATGCTGGCACTATGAGGCCTACGGAGCACGGCGAGGTCTACGTAACTTATGATGGTGGGGAGACTGATCAAGACTTGGGTAATTACGAGCGTTTTCTTAATCAAAAAATTTCAAGAATTAATAACATAACGACGGGTCAGATTTATCAATCTGTCATAAACAAAGAAAGAAATCTGGAATTTGACGGTAAGTGCGTGCAGGTCATGCATCACATACCTCAAGAAATTGAAAACCGTGTTAAGAAATCAAAAGCTGACATAGTATTAATAGAAGTAGGCGGAACCGTAGGAGATTACGAAAACATTCCTTACTTGGAAACTCTTAGGAGGATGAAGTTAAAAGGAGAAGATGTCTGTTTCGTTCACGTAACTTATTTACCCATTCCTAAGACGGCTGGTGAGATGAAATCCAAACCTACTCAGCACAGCGTCAAGGCCTTGGCGGCTCAGGGAATACAGGCAGATTTACTTATTTGCAGGGCTGAACAAAGTATTGACAATGTTAGAAGGGATAAGATTGGCTTGTTTTGTAATTTAAAACACGACAGGGTTATAAGCTGTCCTGATTTGGATTCTATTTATGACGTTCCTTTCGTATTGAAAGATAGGGGTGTTCATAGCAAGATATCTTCCATATTAGGATTAAATAACAAAGAGCCTTTATTGAAAGAATGGAAGAAATACTCTGAGAGGAAAACAAAAGACTTGGTCAGAATAGGCATTCTTGGTAAGTATTTCCAAACCGGTGATTATCAGTTAGAAGATAGTTATCATAGTGTTGTTGAAGCAGTAAAACATGCTTCGAATCATGAAAACGTAAAAGCGGGTATTGAATGGCTTAACAGTGATGATTATGAAAGGGTAAAGCAGATGGACGCGGTCATAGTGCCTGGTGGTTTTGGAAGCTCGGGTGTTAGTGGTAAGATAAAAGCGATAACTCTGGCTAGGGAGAATAAAATACCTTATCTTGGTTTGTGTTATGGCTTGCAACTAGCAGTTATAGAGCATGCTAGGAATAAACTTGGTTTAAAAGATGCGGATACTACCGAGATTAAAAATACAAAAAATCCTGTCGTATCTACTATGCCTGAGCAAGTTAAATTATTACAGGAAAAACAATACGGTGGCAGCATGCGTTTAGGAGAGCAAGTAGCTGTTTTGAAAAAAAATACTTTGGTTAGTAAATTATATGGTTCTGAGGAAGCTGTGGAGAGGCATCGTCATAGGTACGAGGTCAATCCTGATTATAAGGAATCTTTGGAAAAAGAGGATTTAGTCATAAGCGGTGTTCATCCCAAGCTTGGATTGGTAGAATTCATCGAGAGGAGTGATCATCCTTTCTTCGTGGCTACTCAGGCTCATCCTGAGTTTACGAGTACGCCTTTAAAGCCTAATCCTTTATTCTTGGGTTTATTAAGGGCGGCTAAGAAAAGAATTTCTTAATTTCTTCTTTTGTTAATTTTTGTTCTTTTCCAGAATTCATATCTCTTAACGTGTACTTCTTGTTTTTTAATTCGTCTTCGCCTATAATTAGAGCGTAGGGTATCTTATAGTATGATGCGTAGCTCAATCCTTTCTTTATGTTCTTATTAGGTAGATTAACATCTACATTAATATCCTTCCTTAAATCTTCAACAATTTTTAATGATTCTTCAAAAGTATTTATTGGTATAACGAATAAGTCTGTTGCGGTTTCTTTTTCTTCTTTTATGACACTCGCTATAGCATCCAAGCCAAAACTAAAACCTACAGCAGGATAATCCTTATTGCTGTAACTTCCTATTATATTATCGTACCTACCCCCTGAGGCTATTGAGCTTTTCAGTTCTTTTGTGAAAACTTCATACACTATCCCTGTGTAATACGCCAATCCTCTTGCCAGTGTAGGTGAGAATTTTATGTTTTTATTCTTATTATAATTAAAAAGCTCGGTCAAATCTTCAGTTTCTTCAGGATATTCCTTTTTCAAAGTTTCAAAATCTTTTTTCACAATCTCAAGTACATTATCTATGTTATCATATCCTTTACTTTTCAACTCTTTTTTAACACCGTCCTCGCCTATCTTTTCTAACTTATCCAGTGTTAATATAAAACCTTCTTTATCTTTAATACCGTTCTTTTCTAAAATTCCATTAAGTAACTTACGATCATTAACTTTTATTACTACTTCCAGTTTTAATTCTTCAAAAACATCACTTGCTAACTTTAACAACTCGGCCTCTGTATAAACATCAGCACTTCCCACAACGTCAGCGTCGCACTGTGTAAATTCTCTATACCTCCCGGTTTTTATAGGCCCGTCTCTGAATACTCTTCCTATTTGATATCTTTTGAAAGGTAATTTAATATTAGGATTCATATTTATGTATCTTACTAAAGGGACGGTTAAGTCATATCTTAAAGCTAGTTTCCTCTCGCCTTGATCTTTTAAAGTGTAAATCTCCTTCAGAATCTCCTCTCCCCCGGCGTATTTACTAGTTAATGTTTCTTCCCTTTCTATAATGGGTGTGTTTAACTGATTAAAGCCGTATCTTTGAAAATACTTTTTTATCACACTTAGTATTTCTTCTCTCAATAGAGATTCTTTTAGTCCTTCATCTTTAACTCCTTTTGCGAGTTCCATGGTTTTGTTTATAACTTGTACTATATAAAATTTTCAGAAATTTAGAATGGGGCGAAAGCCGGGAATTGAACCCGGTCCTGGGGTTCCACAGACCCCTGTGCTAGCCAGTACACCACTATCGCCATTTTTCTTCCGTTAATTTTAGTTCTTTTATATATGTTATTGTTGTTTTTAAGAAAAATTTATATACTACGGTTTACTTATAGTTGCACTATGGCATCTACAATTCAAGTCAGTAATCATTTAAAAGAAAAATTAAGTAAAAGAAAAGCTTCTTCTAAAGATACTTATGAAGAAATAATTTGGGATTTACTTGAAGATACGTTAGAAATTAATGAAGAAACTAAAAGAGAAATTTTGATTGCTAGAGAGCAATTTGAAAAAGGCGATTATGTAACGCATGCCGAATTAAAAAAAGAGTTAGGATTTTAATAGGGGTGTTTTTATTTGTTTGATTTATCTTACTCTAAAAATGCGGTGAAATTCTTGAAAAAGTTATCGAAAGATAAACAAGAACATATATTGTCTGTTATAGAAAGAGCTAGAATCAGACCTGAAAAATATTTTGAGAGATTAGTTGGGGAAAAATCTTATAAATTAAGAGCTGGAGACTATAGAATTATAGCAGATATTTATAAAAAGGAACTTAAGATATTAGTTATAAAAGTGGGACATAGAAAAAATATTTACAGGTGATAAATCCTTCCAAAAGATTTATAAACAATTTATCGTTTCGAGTTCTTTATGGCAATTTCACAGAATAGATCTTTAAGAAAGTCCACAGGGGGTAGGTATACGAATACCAATCCTAAGAGGTTAAGCAATATCGGTAGTGAGGCGGCTTTGACTGAAAAAGGAAAGTTCAGGACTAAAACCAAGAGGATCAGGGGTGGCGATGTTAAGAAAGTCATCCTAAGTATTGATTCTGTTAATCTTTACGATCCTAAGAAGAAAAAGCATGTTAAGGCTAAATTTGAAAAGGTAATTGAGAGTGGTGCTAATAGGAACTATGTTAGGAGAAACATAATTACTAGAGGTACTGTTATAATGACTGATAAAGGCGAAGCTGTTATTACGAGCAGGCCTGGTCAGGATGGCGTTGTTAACGCTGCAAAAAGGTGATGAAGGATGGAAGCAAGACCGTTAGATGCATTAAATAAGGCAAGAAATAAAAAAGTGTTAGTTGAGTTAAAGAATGGAAAGCAGTTTATAGGAACTATTGTAAGTTTTGATATTCATATAAATACAGTTTTGGAAGAAGCTGAAGAAAGAGTGGATGGAGAGATTACTAGAAAGTTAGGAACTGTTTTTATCAGGGGAGATACCATAACTATAATTAGTCCTCAGTAAAGGTTTTCAAAATGAGTAAAGGAACAGCAAGTATGGGCAAGAAAAGTGGAAAGAAAACCCACTTAGCTTGTAGAAGATGCGGAGAAGGTACTTTTCATAAGAAGAAAAAAGTCTGTAGTAGTTGTGGCTTTGGAAAGACTTCTAGGACTAGGACTTATTCTTGGCAGAAGAAATAAAAACTTTTTTTTGTTAGAAAAATTTATAAACAAACTCTTTCTAGATAGTTATTCATGGCAGGTTTAAATTTGCATAAGGAAGAGTTGTTCGAGGCTTTTTCTATATTCTCGTTAATACTAGTGGTTATGATTAGTTTTGCTTTGAGTATGACTCTCGAGGCTAATCTTTTCTATATAATCATTGGTTTCTTGCCTGCTTTGTTAACTATTGCTTTGGCCATATTATTTTATGAAGAATCTAAGTTTGGCAGGGTTGCTGTTTGGATCCTTCCTTTCTTGTTAATACCTGCTTTTTATTTCGTTGCTTCTTCGCAGACTTTGTTAAGGAATAATTTAGATGTTAATACCCTTGTATTTTTGAACGTTTTCGTTGTGGGTTTTTACTTGGTTATTTCTTTCTTGTTGGTTAAGTTAATGGATAGGTATAAATAGTTAATTTTTTAAATAGATTGTTGCTTACCTCTTTTTTATGCGGAGTTGCCGGTAGGACAAATCAGTTTGATTTGTGGAACCGTCAATCCTGTTATAATGCGGAGTTGCCGGAGTGGTCAAACGGGACAGGCTTAGGACAAGGTATGATGAGCATTTAATGCGATGATTGTAGGATACCTGTTGGCTTAGTGCCTACGCAGGTTCGAGTCCTGCACTCCGCACTTTTTTTTTTATTCTTTCAGAATTGATATTATTTTTTCCTGTATTTCTTGTAATTTTTTTTGTTTTACTTTTCCGGCTTTTTTAAGAACTAGTGTTTTGTTTAATGTAAATATTTTATTTGTTTTTGCAAAACTTTTTATAGGAAGATTTCCTGTTTCAAAATCATCTATTTCTATAGAATATTTGTTTAGGTTGTTCTTTCCTGTAATTTGTGTAACTAAAAGATCTTCTCCTATGGGTTTTGAGATTATTAATGCGGGTCTTTTTTTAGTTGTTGTTAAATTTGTGAAGGGAAAAGGTATTACTATTATGTCTCCTTTTACAAGTCTTTCCATTCTTCGTCCTCTTTATCCCATTCTTCTGCGAGTGATTTTTCGCTTGCTATTGCTGTTCCTAGTTTTTCTTCTAAATAAGATAAAGGTCTCAGTTCTATCTTGTCTTTGTATGCTGTTAATATTATCTTATTTCCTTTTTTGAAGCCTATTTTTTTTCTTACTTCTTTAGGTATAGATATCTGGCCTTTATCGGTTATTTTTATACTTCTTATTTCGTCTATCATCTTACTTGTAAGAAAAGTAAGATTATTAAATTTTTTCATTTCATACTAGTAGGTATATTGTTTTAATATGTCTTTTCTCTATTTTCTCGTATAATTTCCAGATTTTACATTACTGTACTATTTTCAAGACTTTTTTAAAATAGTTCGAACTATTTTAGAAAACTTTTTAAAATAGTTCATCGTTTTGGTTTATTATGAAAAGAAAATTATATTATGAACTTGAAAAAGAAAGCGATAGTAATAAAATTTCTTTAATCGTAGGTCCTCGGCAGGTTGGTAAAACAACTTTGCTTAAACAATTAAAAGATAAGTTTAAAGGTGTTTACATAGATTTTGACGTAGTGGATAATGTAGAGCGTTTCGGCACGTATAAAAGTTTCATTAATTCTTTAAAATTAGAAGGTTATGATGAAAAAGACAAGTTTTACGTTTTCATAGACGAATTTCAAAACCATTCTGGATTTGCTAAAGTTTTAAAAAATATTTATGACAATCATAAAAATATAAAGATATATGCTAGCGGTTCCTCGTCTGTTAAAATAAAAAATGAAGTTCAAGAAAGCTTAGCAGGAAGAAAGTTTTTACACTACCTTTATCCTTTAGATTTTGAAGAATTCTTACTTTTTAAAAAAGAAGATATTAACAGATTAAAAAAATTAACCAATTTTGAAGGAGAACTACCTGTTCAAGAATTTAAAGAATTACTTGAAGAATTCATGATATTCGGAAGTTATCCTGAAGTGGTTTTATCTAACGATAAAAAGAAGATTTTAGACAGCATATTTGATTTATTTATTAAAAAAGATCTTGTTAATTATCTTAAATTAGATGAAGTTATAGGTATGAAAAAGTTAATACAATACATCTCGGTCAATAATGCCAAGAAACTTAATATTTCTGAGTTAAGTCATAAATTAGGTTTGGCTAGGTATAAGACGGAGTCTTACTTAGAAATATTAGAGGAGACTTTCATTTTAAAAAGGGTCGCGCCTTATTATGTTAATAAAAACAAAGAAATCACTAAAGCCTATAAAGAATATTTCATTGACCCAGGCGTTAGAAATTATTTCTGTAATAATTTTAACTCGTTCGATTTAAGAAATGATGTTGGTTTTTTATTTGAAACTTTTGTTTTAGGAGAGATTGTGAAGAATTCAAATTATGAGGTTAAGTTCTGGGAGGATAAGAGGAAGAACGAGGTAGATTTTATTATTGATAAAGTACATGATATTGTTGCTTTAGAAATTAAATATAAAGATAATTTAAAATCTAGCGATTATAAAGGCTTGTCCAAATTAAATATTGCCAAGTCTTATTTGGTTAATTTGAAGAAGCAAGATAATAAGCATTTACTTCCTTTTTCAATTAATTCGGTGCTTGATTAACCTCAATTTTTTGTGTTTTTAGCTTGATTTTTTAATAAACTCTTTTAATCCTTTTCATGCTAAAAAAAGACTTTTTAATCCTTTTTTAAAGATTTGACTTAATAATAAAGACCTTCTAAAGCTGTTTAAAACCTTTATTAACTTCTTTTTTCTTTTCTTAACTTCTTTTTGTTATGTTTTTAATATCGAAATATTTTTATATTAATCTAATGTATTACATGATACTGATTAGCTAAGACCTCATTTGGACACGAATAGTGTTTCAAGAGTGGTGACACTGCTGAAACCTTTGTGAATCGAGGTTATAAAGCATTTCAGTCAAGAAAGCTTTGAAAAAACGCCTCTTGGCTGCGAAAACTTTATAAATTAGATGAGTTACAAAGGTCTAAAGGCGACTTATGAGTGGGCTTAAATCGACCAGCAACAAACGGTGTTGGTTAGCGCAATCCACGAATGAGTCGTGAGGTATAGTCAATAAAAAAGAAGAGTAAAAAACACGGAGGTGTTTCAATAATGAATGTGAAACAAACTGCAAAGAAAATAACAGCCGTTGTAACAGGTGCTGCCTTATTTACAGGCCTATCTGTTAGTGGAGCTGCCGCTCTAGATTTGAGCGATTATCCAGAACCTTTTGTTGTGGATGGAGCTTTCAACGGTAAAATAGTAGTAGGAGCTGACGCTCAACCTAGCGACATTGTCGGTGCTATCGACTTAAGTGCTAGTTTACAAAGAGAAGCAACAACACCAGTTAGTGGTGGAGAAACTGTATCTGTAGAAGGTGGAGTAGAACTAGAAGATGTTTACTTGAACGAAGATTTCGGAAATGAAGAATTCGACGATAGTGACTTAGCTGGATTCCAAAGCTTTACCTTCAGACACGATGGAGAAAACTACGACGCTGTAGAAACTCTATGGATAAATGATAGCGCTTTAGAAGTCGTTACATCTATTGGTAATGAAGAGTATGAAGACTATGGAGTAAATTCTTACTTGAACTTATTAGATAGAGAAATGCTTCAGTACAGATATGTCTTTGAAGACGAATTCAACGCTTCTTGGGCTAGTGAAGATGATCCTTTAGAGATTGAGTTCTTAGGACAATCTATGGAAATAACAGAACTGAACGATAGTAGTAGTAGTATGACTTTGAAAGTAGCTTCTAACAGTGGTTCATTAGCAGACGGCGATGAATGGGAAGTTGAAGGAAACACTGTCGAAGTTATAAGGATCCATGAAAATGGAGTAATTATAGAAGTAGATGGTGTAAGAAAGAACTTGGATAGAGACGCTGAAGAAGAAGACGTTGAAGATTTATCTATCACAGTTAAAGACCACATCTGGATCGATGGAGAACCAGAATTCAACATGGTTGAATTGGAAGCTGGAGAAGACATCTTCACATCAGTAAGTAAAGAAGAAGCTATGGTTGCATTCGGAGAACCGGATGACGATGTAGATGCTGAATGGGTCTGGAACTGGGAAGTAGATGCTAGTGATAACATTTTATGGATCGGTGCTATGAACAACCAAGAAAGAAAAGATGTTGAAGTTGAATACGATGACGAAAGACCAGCAATTGGCTACGGAGAAAGCATTTTCTTACCTAACGACTATGCATCTATAAACTTCGATGGCTACTACGACGTTGACACTAGCGATATTACAATGACTTTCGCAAGTACAAGACTAGTAAATAGTTACTCTGATGAAAGAGAAAATGATGCTAGAGAATACTTGAGATTAACAAGTAGTGGTGACAGGTCTGCTTTCAACATTGAAGACAATAGGTACGACGAAGCTTTCATCGTAGCAATCGGTGGGAATAGTAGTGGTTACTTCTTCCACATGGGTTACAACGATGATGGTGACAGAGAAATCCTAATGAATTCAAGTAATGAAGAAGTTGAAGTGGATAATTTCTATATCCAGTTGGCTAGAGGTGGAGATGACGTAAACGTTACACCTGAGGATAATGAAACTATTAGGTTTGAATTCGGCAATGGCGAAACTCTGGACTTCAAAGTTAACATCAGTGAAGAACACTTCGGCTCTGAATCTGGCGAAACTGAATCTGGCGACATAGAGTATAAATATGGTGGTAGTGATAGGAGTTTACACAATGTTGAATACGGCGTTAAGCTAGGATTCGGTGTAAGCTTTGAAGACCCAGAAGGTATGCTAGAAGACGACAGATTCACAATGACTGTACCACACGAAAGAGCAGAAGCTATCGTGACAGTCAGCGGATCTGAAACAACCAGAGCAGTAACTGGAACCGACGGAGCATACACAGTTAACCCACTAGGAACCGGAATCGCAATACTAGACACAGAAGCTAGCCTAGGAAGCGAACCATACTTAGTCGTAGGAGGACCAGTAGTAAACACAGTAGCAGCTGAACTACTAGGAAACCCAACACAAGAAGAGATCCAAGAATTGTTCCCAGAAGACAGTGCAATGATCAGACTATACGCTGATCAAAACGCAGTACTAGTCGCTGGACACGGATCTCAAGACACTGTAAGAGCAAGCTACGTCTTAGCTAATTACAGAGACTACGACTTAACCGGAACCGGAGTTGACTTAGTTACAAGCGATGCAACAGACATCGAAGTAACACCAGTCAACTAAATGGTCGTTAAAAACAAAGGGGTTAAACTCCCCTAATTTTTTTTCTTTTTTTTTTAAAACACTTTTTTAATTCTACAAATTTTTTTTTTTCGGAGAAAACAAACCAAAAACTTATAAATAAAAAAACCAGCTTCAATAACCAGATGAAAAAAACACTCATCCTACTATTGCTAATACTAATACCCCTGGCTAGTTCTTACACCGAATGGCACTACCACGAAGATGAGTTCACACACAACAATATAGCCATCCAGAGCAACGTACAAAGCCACAACCCAGAAAGACTAATCCTAGTAGTAGGAGGCGAGCCAATAAGCGTACAACTAAGCCAGTGCCGAGAATTAGGAACTAACGAGTATTGCTACGACGATTACAGCTTCGAACACAACAAGATAGAAATAGACAGGCACGGACAACTAGCACCAGCCGTTCTAATAAGCATAAACGAAATAGAAACAGAACAAACAGAAAAAGAACTAGGCCTAGAGCTAAACTACAACCAAAGCCCGAGCCTCTTCAAAGAATACACGTTCGAAGCCATATTAATAAACGAAGGGAGTGGCTGGATAAACGGAGCCGACATAGAAATAGAAATACCACCGCATCTAGAAATAGACAATGGAGACTTCAGACAATCAGATAACAAACTATACCTAGAAGGACTATACATACCCCCTGGCAGTGAGAGAGTCTTCAGATTCGACTACACACCCAAGGAATACCAAAGCCAAGACGTATTAGTAAGAACTAGTTTCATAGAAACACAAACAGAAACCATAAGTATAGACGTTCAAAAACCATACGAAGCACAATTAAGCCTAGAACCACAAACCCTGAGGCCCAACCAAGAAGCCAAAGCCGTTTTTAAAATAAAAAACAATTACTACGAAGACTTAAGCTTTGAAGAATTCAGCATAAGAGCAAGCAGTGGATTAGAAACAAACACGAGGGACTTAACAAGCGTTCATTCAAGACACTACACCACGGAAGACGTGCTAAGAATAGGAAGCGAAGAAACATATGAATTAACAGTATCCCCGCAGAGACCGGGCGTCTTCAACGTAAGAACGAACTTCTTAATAAAAATAAACGACTTGGAATTCTCAGAATCATTCAGAGAAGAAATAGACGTATCAGCCAGTGCCATCTCTATGGAAACAGAAATAAATAAGAACCTTGTGAAAAACAACTCATTAATAGAATTAAAAGCAAGTATAAAAAACCATAACGAAGACGATCACTTCACAAACCTAGACTTTAAAATACCAAGTCTCGACTTTCAAAAAACAATAGACTTGTTAGAAGCAGACTCTGAAAAAACAATCACGCATAGCTTTAACGTAACAAATTCAAAATCAATAAAGCCAGTCCTAGAATACAGATTCTACGACAGGCAAGAAGTCCTAGAAGAAGTTCATAACATAACAATAATAGAAGACTATCTGAACCTAACCGTTGATTTCAACAAATCGAGCATAACACCCGGCGAGGAAGTACTCGTAACGACTAAAATAAAAAGCTTAGTCGACAACCACCTCAGGAACTACGCGGCTGAAGACTTATACGCCGTTAACAGAATAAGCGGTGATAATTACAAATCATTCAACTTAGAACCCCATCAAGAACTAAAACTCTATAACTACACCTTGGAAATACCCGAGGACTACGAAGAAACCCTACATATCTACACATTCTTAAACAACGATATGAACTTCACCCATTCTTTAGAAGTAGAAGGCATAAGATTTGAAGAACCAAGCAGTGAAGACGTAGAAGAAATAGAAAGAGAACCACAGCAGTCATGGCTGGAAAGACTCTTCGACTTCGTAGCAAGCCTATTTTAAAAAATGAACTTGGAAGAAACAGAAACATTCGTTAAAAACGCGCATAAAGGACAAATAAGAAAATCCTCAAACACTCCTTATTATGAACACCCACTTAGGGTAAGCAATGCCATGAAAAAATTCGGCGATCCAGACCTGCAAAAAGCAGCCTTGCTCCACGACGTACTGGAAGATACTAAAATAAAAGAAGAAGAACTAAACAACCACTACAACAAAAAAATAATACGCATAGTCAAAGAACTAACCAAAGATAAAGAACTACCCAAGGAATTAAGCCAAGAAAAATACTCGAAACAATTAAAAAACGCGAGTGACGAAGCCAAATTAATAAAATTACACGACATAAAAGACAACCTAGAAGAAAAATTCGAACCCGGCTGGAAAGAATTCCTAAAAAAAACAAAGAAACAACTAAACGCCTTATCCCTAAAAAATAACCATAATAAAGAATACTTCGAAAACACAAAAAAAGAACTCCTCAAAAAAATAAACCAAGAACTAAAATGAAAGAAAAAACACTCAGCAAAAAAGAAATAAAAGAAATAAACCAAAAACTAAACTACAACCCGGAAATACTAAACAAAAAAGACAACGTAAAACACTACAAAAACGAATTAGAATACTACAAAAAAGACAACGAAGTAATACTAATAAAAAACAAAGAATTAATACCATCACTAAAATTATTGTTAAAAAACAACTTCTTAAAAAAAACCACGTGTGACATGGGAGCCGTAAAATTCATCTGCAACGGAGCAGACATCATGAGACCAGGCATAACAGAACTAGAAAGCTTCGAAAAAGACGAAGTAATAACAATTGTAGACGAAAAAAACAAAACTCCCTTAGCAGTCTGCAAAGCCCTCTACAATTCTGAAGAAATACAAGAAATGAAAGGGGGAAAAGCCCTCGAAAACCTACACTACGTAGGCGATGAGTACTGGAACATACAATAAACAATTTTTCGCCGTAATTTTTATAAATAAACAAACATCCTACTATCCTTGTATCATGCTAGATAAAAAATACAGTCCTGAAATAGAAGAAGAATTACTGAAATTCTGGGAAGAAAAAGAAATATACAAATTCAAAAAAGACAAGAAGATATTCAGCATAGACACCCCACCACCAACCCTGAGTGGGAAGATGCACATAGGACACGCATATAGTTATTCCCAGACGGATTTCATAGCGAGATACAAAAGAATGAAAGGATACAACGTATTCTATCCATTCGGAACAGACGATAACGGCTTAGCAACAGAGAAGCTAGTTCAAAAACAAGAAAAAGTCAACCTCAGAAAAATACCCCGGCAAGAAGCCATAAAGATCTGTGAAAAATTCTTAGAAAAAGAAAGACCTGAGTTCGTAAAAAGCTATCAGAGAATAGGACTTAGCTGCGACTTCAACCTAAAATACTCAACGATAGACGAACACAGTAGGAAGATAAGTCAGAAGACATTCATAGAACTAGCCAAGAAAGGACTAATATACAGAAAAGAAGGTCCTGTAATGTGGGATAGGGTATTCCAAACACCAATTGCCCAGGCAGAGCTAGAAGACAAAGAACAAAAAGCAGACTTTTACTACTTAAAAGCCAAAGTTAAAAACTCGGAGAATACTTACATACTCTATGGAACTACAAGGCCTGAATTACTATATGCCTGTAAAGGATTCTCCGTAGACGAGAAAGGAGATTATGTCAAGCTAAAGATAAATAAGGAGTATTGGATAATAAGCAAGAATACTTATCAAGAAAAAATAAAACAAGAATACGAAGTAATAGAAGAATTAAAAGGTCAGAACTTAATAAACGAAGAAGTAACAATACCTCTAACCAACAGAGAAATAAAAATAACTCACGACGTAGCCATTGACATAAATAAAGGAACAGGAACTGCTTACTTCTGTAGCTACGGCGGATTAGAAGACATAGAATACTTCTCAAGGCACAACCTCGAACCAATACAAATCCTGAATAAAGACGGAACCCTCAACGAGAAAGCAGGAGAATACCAAGGACTAATAACAACTGAGGCAAGAAAGAAAATAGCAAAAGAATTAGAAAATAAAGAATACCTGGCATTCAAAGAAAAAATAACCAACATCGTAAACGTAGGTGAAAGGAGCGGGGTTGAAGTAGAATATATAGTAACGAAGCAATGGTACGTAAAATACCTAGATAAAAAAGAACTATTGTTTGAAAAAGCACAAGACTTCAACTGGAAACCCTTGTTTATGAAACACCGCTTAGAAAACTGGATTAAAGGCTTGAACTGGGACTGGGGATTCAGCAGGCAAAGACACTTCGG
Organism: uncultured Methanosarcinales archaeon; assembly: GCA_964484835.1. GTDB lineage: Archaea > Nanobdellota > Nanobdellia > Woesearchaeales > 21-14-0-10-32-9 > SKIS01. The sequence continues at coordinate 6,412 of CAZAFP010000001.1, read as the reverse complement.
AATACCAATACCTGTTTGGTACGACAAAGACGAAAATCCAGTGTATGCAGAAGAAAAAGACCTTCCTCTAGACCCCACTGTTAACAAAAAAGATGGCTTGACGCCCGAAACAGATGTTATGGATACATGGTTTACGAGTGCCAGCACTCCAGAAATCTCGAGGGAATTAATAAAAGACGAGGAATTAAAGACATTAATGACGCCTATGAATATGAGGCCTCAAGCACACGATATTATAAACTTCTGGCTATTCTACACAATGGCCAAGACTAACTTGTTAAAAGGCCAGAATCCTTTCAAAGACGTAATCGTAAGTGGCTGGGTATTAGACCCCCAGGGAAAGAAGATGAGTAAATCCAAAGGGAATACGATAAGCCCGCAAGAACAAATAGAGAAGTACGGAGCGGATCCTTTAAGATTCGCAAGCGCCGGGCAGAAACTAGGCATGGACATACCGTTCAAAGAACAAGAACTAAAATCCGGGAAGAAAATGGTTAACAAATTATTTAACGCTAACAAACTAGCCACTTTATTATTAGAAGACTACAAGCCAGATCCTAAAAAACTCAAAGCCATAGATAAGTGGATATTAAACAAACTCAGCCTTACAATACAAAAAGCCAATGTGGCATTTGAAGAATACGACGTCCAAACCGCGAGGAATGAATGGTACAGTTTCTTCATGCACGACGTCGCGGATTACTATATAGAAATAATAAAAGACAGGCTTAGAAATAAAAAAGAAGGCTACCAAGGAGGTCAATACGCCTTAGAAAAAGTATTGCATGAAACACTCAAAGGACTAGCTCCTATAATGCCTTTCATAACAGAACATATTTATCAAAAAGCTTACAACAAAGAAAGTATACACTTAATGGACTACCCTGTAGCAGGGGAAACTTTTGATGTTGACGCTGAGGATTTCATACAAATAATAAGCAGGGTTAGAAAATACAAAGCAGAAAACAACCTAAGCATGAACTCGGAAATACAAAAAGTAACCCTTTCTAAACAAACCTCTGAAGCCGTAAAAGATTCTTTAGAAGACTTAAAAAGTGTGACTGGAGCTAAAGAAATAACCTTCGAAGATCAAGAAGACTTACTAGTTATATCTTAACACCAATTAGCTTCTCAGCATTGAAACTAGCAATAGTCGTAAGAATCAAACTATAAATCATAACAAGGATAGTCAAATCAATAACTACGCCTAAGCCTGGAATACCTGCGAGGGATAAAGTAAACAATAAAACTGCTGTGGCAATACCCTTAGGCATGACCAAGGTCAAGAATAAACGTTCTTTATCACCAAAAGTCTTACCATAAACAAAATTAACACTCAAATAACGAGTAACGATAAGCAAAGCAAAGACCAATAAAGACTTCAAAATGAACAAAGGCGTCAATTCAATACTCACTATAAAGCCCAATAATAAGAAAACCAATATCTCCAAAGAATAACTAATCATGCCATTAAAATCTTGCAATCTCTTCTTCTGAGTTATAATACTTTTACCAAACAAGAAGCCCAGAACAGCCACGGCCAAAACACCACTCCCTTCGAGATTCTCAGCCAGGACATAAGCCAAAAAAGCAGAGCTAATCAAAGCAAAAGGATTTAACTCTTCATTATAATAAGACCTCATGGCTCTCATAACAATCAAACCCACAACCACTCCGCTGCCTACGCCTACTAATATCTGGGTTAGGAACTGGGTGAAAAAATCAGTTACCAATCCTAGATTAAGTTCTAATTCCAAAGCGTCCAAGACAATCAAAGGTATTAAAACAGTAAGGGGTGTGTTAAGAATAGCCTCTATCTCCAAAGAATCTACTATTTTACTAGTCTTATTCTTAAGCATTACAAAAAGAGTGGCTGGATCCGTAGCAGCCATTATAATACTAAATATAAAACCATAAACCAAAACAGTAGCGCTAAAACCATCGTAGAACAAAAAACTCAAAACCAAAGGGAATATCAACAAATTAAAAAATATGAATAAGCTAATAAGCTTCAAATTCTTCACACTCAACTCATCCATACTACGACTCTTAAACTTACTACTACCGTCGAAAACTATGATGATAAGACTTATAATGGCAACAGTCAGCAAAGCCATAGGACTTATGTCCAAAAAGCCATAAGTATCATTAACAAAACCAAGTATTAAACCACCTATTAACAAGAAAAGAACATTACTGATATTAAGCTTATAACTAATAAGTGTTAAAAAAATACCTACTAGCATTAAAACAGTAACTCCTGTCAAAATATCCAAAGCCGCCAAGATTCATAACCTCTCAATTTTACCCGCTAAATCATAATCCTTATCCGTAACCTTGCCTTTGGAGTGGGTTTTTAACTTAACCTTCAGCTTATTATAGCCGTAAATCTCCAAGTCAGGATGATGACCTGCTTTCTCGGCTAATCCGGCAATCTCATTAACAAAGTCGACAACGCCTAAAAAATCACTCAATTCAAACTCCTTAACCAAAAATCCATCTTCTTCTTTCCAATTAGGCAATTCCATAAAAATAAATAAGTAAGTTCCTTTTTTATATAATTTTCTAATAAAAACAAAAAAATCTAAATGCATAAAATATATAATACTAGAAATAATCTTAACTCTTATGGAAGAAGTCCTAGACAAACAAAGACAAAAATTAGAAACAAGCCCTGAACTAAAAAAAGAAGTCCAACAATTCTTAGAGGAACTTAGAAAGAAGAATCTGAATGCTGTCTTAGGAGGCAGCGTCGCCATGGGGACTAACTTAAGCGATAAAGACGAAGCCGACATATTCATAAAAACAGAAGGGCCTGACTATTCAGAAAAACTAGAAAAATTTCTAAAAAACAACAATTATGAATACAAAAAACTCCATGGCAGCAGGGATTACTTCCAAATCTACAAAAACCAAGTATTATACGAATTAATACCTGTAAAACAAATACAAAAACCAGAAGAAGCAGAAACAATAGTAGACATGAGTCCTTTCCACGTAGAATACTTCCAAAAAAACCTAACTCAAGAATTAAAACAAGAAATAAAACTAGCTAAATCATTCTGCAAAGCACACAACATATACGGCGCTGAAAGCCACATAAAAGGATTCAGCGGTCACGTCTTAAACATCTTAATAATACATTACAAATCCTTCAAAGAATTACTAATACAAAGCCAGAAATGGAAGCCGAAAGTAATAATAGACCTTGATAAAAAAATAAAAGATCCTCTCATGGAACTAGACAAATCAAAAATAGAAGGTCCTTTAATAGTGGTAGACCCAGTCTACAAATACAGGAATGCCGCGGCTGCAGTCTCCGAAGAAAGCTTTAACAAATTCAAAAAGAAAGCCAAAGAATTCATAAAAAAACCCTCTTTGGAACTATTCGAAAAAGAAAAAATAGAAGACTTAATCACAAAAGATCATACAGTTCTAGAAATAATGCCTTTGGACGATAAAGACGACGTAGCAGGCTCTAAAATTATCAAAATAAAAGAACACATAGAAAGAGAATTAGAAAACAACGGATTTGAAATAAAACAATCACTTTGGGAATACAAAAAACCATCATTATTAGCGTTAAAAACCAAATTCTTAGGAAAAAAAGCCATAATAACAGGACCGCCCCTGGATATGAAAGAACACGCCAACAAATTCAAAAAGAAACACAAAAAATATTATGAAGAAAACGGAATATTAAAAGCAGAAATAACAAGAAAATACCACGAAGTAGAGGATTTATTAAAAGAATTAATAAAAAACAGCTATGTAAAAGAACGCTGCAAATCCATAAAAATAAAAAATCGATAATTTTTTAAACAACATCCTTTCTTAACTAAAAGATGTTTTGCAAAAAATGCGGCTCTATACTAAAGCCTAAAAAAGAAAAGAACAAAACAGTTATGGCTTGTAGCTGTGGCTATAAAGAAGGATCTGGAGAAGTTCTCAAAGAAAAAGTAGAACGTGAAGAAACAACTGTTGAAGTAGCAGAAGACACAGAAAACCATCCGGTTACCAAAGCAGAATGTGGAAAATGCGAGAATAACGAAGCATATTACTGGATGGTCCAAACAAGAGCAGGTGATGAGCCAGAAACAAAATTCTTACGCTGCACAAAGTGTAAACACACTTGGCGTGACTATTCATGAAATTACCTGAAAAGTTAAATGTCAAAGTAAAAACTAACAAGCCCCTGACTAGACTGTACTATCAAGACGGATACGTATTAGAAGTAGCAGCCCCGCCCATGAAAGGAGAGGCTAACAAAGAAATAATAAAATACTTTAAAAAAAACTATAAAAAAGACATAAAAATAAAAGGCTTAACAAGTAATAAAAAAACAATCATATTTCTCTAAAATTCCTTGAATAACTCCTCCAATTATTATGCAAATACTCTAAATCATCATCTACGTATAACTCCTTGGGCATAACTTGTTCAAGTCTTTCTATACTAACCTTGTGTGGCTCTATCAATTCCTTCTTATTATAAAAACCTACGAGGTTATATTCGTTCTTAGCACTATCAACTTCTGCTATGGCATAATCCTCTTCCTTATCTATCAAACCACTCAAAGAATTAATAGTATCTTCCAATCTTTCTCTCATAGCCAAAGAACTATCCACGCTCTTTCCGCCTTTTATTTTACGGTCTTGTAATATAAATTGGCTAAGTCCCATAAACCAATGGGTAATTAGTATTTATTTAAAAATGTTATTTTGAAAAAATCTTCTTTTTCAAACTAGTCTTGCCTTTCCAATCAAAAACAACCTTAAGAACATCTTCTATATCCGTAACTGGTATAATATTAACTTTCTTCAAATCTTTCTTATCAATAACTATATCTTGCATATTACTCTTTGGGACGATAACATTCTTAATACCAGTCTCAATAGCAGCCTCTATCTTATTAGTAACTCCTCCTACAGGGAGGACGTGACCTCTAACACTAAGACTCCCAGTCATAGCAAAATCCTGCCTTACAGGTATATCTTTCAAAGCACTAATCACAGCTACGGCTACGGCTATACTAGCACTATCGCCCTCAACACCTTCATGAGTTTGTAAAAACTGAAGATGAATATCGTACTTATCCTTAATATCAACTCCGAAATACTTCTTAATAATAGCGCTAACATTCTTAACAGCCTCCTTAGCTATCTCTCCCAGCTTACCCGTGGCTATAATCTCTTTATTACCGCCTACACCCACGGAGGCTTCCAAAGGTAATATAATTCCTGAATAGCTACTACCATCTCCCATAACTGCCAAGCCATTAACCCTGCCGACACTCTTACCGTGGGATACAATCATCTCATACTCTTTCTTCCTCTCAATATAGCGGTCTGCTAACTGCTGCTCTAAAGAACGAGCCATCCTCCTAGCCTTAACAACGTGATCTTTAGAAACTAACTTACTCTTCTCCTCCAAAGCAATATCCCCTGCTGCTCTCACCAAACCACCCAATTCTCTAAGCCTCAGGGATAAATGGCCTTTACGATTAGCCTTTCTCTTAGATTCTTCCAATATTTGACTAACTGCCTCTTTCTTAAAATGAGGAATCCTACCGTCTTTCTTAATCTCTTGAGCGACAAAACGAGCAATCTTATCCCTATTAACAGCATTATCTGGCATGCTATCCTTCATATAAATCTCGTAACCATAACCCCTAATCCTACTACGGAGGGCTGGATGCATATGCTTCAAAGTATCCATGTTACCAGCGGCTATAAGAACAAACTTACAAGGAACAGCCTCTGTCCTTACCATAGCTCCTGCACTCCTCTCGCTCTGTCCTGTAATGCTGAACTTACCTTCTTGGATAGCAGTCAATAATTCTTGCTGAGTATGAGCTCCTAGGGTGGCTATCTCGTCAATAAACAAAACTCCTAGGTTAGCCTTGTGAATCATACCTGCTACGACTCTTTCATGTGCAGGTGTTCCTAAGCCTCCGCTTTGGAAAGGATCGTGCAAAACATCTCCTAACAAAGCCCCTGCATGAGCGCCTGTGGCGTCAAAAAAAGGAGCTTGTTTACGATTATAATTATCAACTATTAACTTAGGAGCTTGAGTCTTAAGATTCATCCTCTTACCAAGGTTCAAAAACAAAACTAGTATGGCTAAAAAAGCAATACCGCTAAGTAAAAAAGCAGAGAACATAATAGCCCCTGCCGTGGCTCCCAATTCCTCTGTGTAATAATTAAGAGCGAACCATGGAAGAACCAAAGCAGCAATTGCCAAGACAAAAATAATTATGGTTTGACCCATCATTGGCTGAGAGCCGCTAATCCTGCTCTTATTAACCAATTCCCTGCCTTTACCTCCTGGTACTGTTCTAATCAAAGGTTGGTTTTCATCATTAGCATTAGCAAAAGACAAAATGTCTGTGAGCTTCTCTTTCGGAAGCATC